>NZ_BAAGAB020000181.1:0-209 GCF_047159895.1 Lysobacter xanthus | reverse complement strand
CAACATATGCATTGCTGGCGCCTGCGGGCACAGTACGCCTGTCGGTCCGTATGTGGCGCTTGGCCTGTTCCTGGTGTTGGGGCTCATCTCGGGCGGGTCAGCCGCGGCGCTTGTAGCCCGTGGGTCACGCGCCTAACAATTCGTCCAAGCCGACGCCGCTTCGCGGCGCGGCTTAACTCAGGTGTTAGGGGGCTGACGTGAGAGTAGTA
>NZ_BAAGAB020000180.1:0-221 GCF_047159895.1 Lysobacter xanthus | reverse complement strand
AATCCCCGACAGCAAGGAGATTGGACGTGAAGAAGCGCTTTTCCGAAGAGCAGATCATCGGCTTCCTGCGTGAGGCGGAAGCCGGCGTGCCGGTCAAGGAGCTGTGCCGCGGGCACGGCTTCAGCGAAGCCTCGTACTACCTGGGGCGCAGCAAGTTCGGCGGCATGAGCGTGCCGGATGCCAAGCGCCTGAAGGAACTGGAGACGGAGAACGCCCGGCTG
>NZ_BAAGAB020000179.1:0-233 GCF_047159895.1 Lysobacter xanthus | reverse complement strand
TCGCTCAACCGCGAAGAGATCCAGGCCCAGGGCCTGACCTCCGTCGGCGACGTGATCCAGAACATCGCGGCGAACGGCTCGACGCTCAACACCACGTTCAACAACGGCGGCAACGGCGAGACGCGCGTCAGCCTGCGCAACCTCGGTTCCGCCCGTACCCTCGTGCTGGTCAACGGCCGTCGCTGGGTCGGTGGCACCGGCCTCGGTGGCGCGGTCGACCTCAACACGATCCC
>NZ_BAAGAB020000178.1:0-249 GCF_047159895.1 Lysobacter xanthus | reverse complement strand
GCGCGGCTTAACTCAGGTGTTAGGCCGCATGAAGAGATTGCTCGCAAACGTAGTTGTGGCCATCGGCTGCGTCATCGCGCTTGCTGGGCTCCTGGGCACACCGCTCGTGTCCGATTTACTGCCGGCCTCTTGGTCCGTGCCCGGCCAATCTGGCTCGAGTCACCTATATTTGCGATGGGTGCCCACGGAACCGCAGCCGGCCGCGCAAATGCCATACCTCTGGTTGTTGGTTGGCGTCGCCATCCTTAT
>NZ_BAAGAB020000177.1:0-251 GCF_047159895.1 Lysobacter xanthus | reverse complement strand
ATCGCGGCGAACCAGGTGTGGTCGATGGACTTCGTGTTCGATCGCACCGCCGAGGGTCGCGTCATCAAGTGCCTGACCATCGTCGACGACGCCACCCACGAAGCTGTGGCGATCGAGGTCGAGCGCGCGATCTCAGGGCTTGGTGTCACGCGTGTGCTGGATCGCCTGGCGCTGAGTCGCGGCCTGCCGCGAGTGATTCGAACCGACAACGGCAAGGAGTTCTGCGGCAAGGCGATGGTGACGTGGGCCTA
>NZ_BAAGAB020000176.1:0-263 GCF_047159895.1 Lysobacter xanthus | reverse complement strand
AAGAAGCCTTGCTGCCCATTATGGAAGATAGAGTTGCTATCGTGCTTGGGGCTAGCACGGAAAATCCTTTCTACACGCTCACAAATGCGATCCGCTCGCGCTCTTTGCTCTGTGAGTTTAAGCCCCTAAATGTGCAAGAGCTAGAGGAGCTGCTGAAAAGGGCGTTGGAGAAGCTGGGCATACAAAAGGTGGATTCTAGTGTTGCGGAGGATTGTAATGGGGATTTGGCTTTGCGTGGAGGGAATTTAGCTTGGGGTAAGCAT
>NZ_BAAGAB020000175.1:0-291 GCF_047159895.1 Lysobacter xanthus | reverse complement strand
GGCGCGGCTTAACTCAGGTGTTAGGCGCGCTCTGCCGAAGCGACGCATATGGAGGTGTCATGGTCTGGCTCGCTGTCGCAGCTCTCTTCGCTGCTTTCCACCTCGCCGCAATCGTTCTCGGCCGTCACACCGCGGATGTGCTGCAGCGAACCGCGTTCATCTCCGGCCTGCTCGGCTTCCTGAGCTTTGCGCTTGTGCTCTATGTCGGCGTTACCAACATATGCATTGCTGGCGCCTGCGGGCACAGTACGCCTGTCGGTCCGTATGTGGCGCTTGGCCTGTTCCTGGTGT
>NZ_BAAGAB020000174.1:0-335 GCF_047159895.1 Lysobacter xanthus | reverse complement strand
CTAACACCTGAGTTAAGCCGCGCCGCGAAGCGGCGTCGGCTTGGACGAATTGTTAGAGCCCACACGACCTTGCCATGTGTGCCCGAACTCCATGGCGCGGAGCATGCCACGGCCGCTGACCGCGAGCGACCGCGAGGCATTAGAGCGCCCTTGCCGTTAATTACGGCGAGCCGTTAGCTTGGCGCGCCGGCCGAAAGACTTGCGGGGACATTCGGCTGAGCCGATAGCGGAGCGGCAAAGGGCTGCCGAGCACGATTAGACACAAGCCGCGACAGGCCACTACGGCCTTCGCTGGCAGTCGGTTGTGGGCGCTAACACCTGAGTTAAGCCGCGCC
>NZ_BAAGAB020000173.1:0-338 GCF_047159895.1 Lysobacter xanthus | reverse complement strand
CCTTCACCGAGCTGCGCCTGCGCGGGCTCGACCTGACGCTCGAGCGCGCGGACGACGGCACGTGGGACGTGCGCGGCCTGCCGGGCCAGCAGGACGAGCGCGAGGGCGGCGACCCGTTCGCCGCACTTGAGCGCCTCGGCGAGCTGCACGTCATCGACGGTCGTCTTGCGGTGGTCGCGCCGGCGTATGGCATCGATGCGGCGATCCCGCGCGTCGACCTGCGCATGCGCGTCGACGGACCGCGCGTGCGGGTCGGGCTGCAGGCGTTCCCGCGCGCCGGCGGCCCTGCGGTGGACTTCCTGTGTCAACTCGCGCACGAAGCCTTCAAAGTAGCCGCA
>NZ_BAAGAB020000172.1:0-366 GCF_047159895.1 Lysobacter xanthus | reverse complement strand
AGTCGCGGCCTGCCGCGAGTGATTCGAACCGACAACGGCAAGGAGTTCTGCGGCAAGGCGATGGTGACGTGGGCCTACAACCGTGCCGTGCAACTGCGCCTGATCCAGCCGGGCAAGCCGAACCAGAACGCCTACGTCGAATCGTTCAATGGGCGGCTTCGCGACGAGTGCCTCAACGAGCACTGGTTCACGCACCTGCTGCATGCGCGAACCGCCATCGAAACGTGGCGACGGGAATACAACGAGGAGCGACCGAAGAAGGCGCTGGGCGGACTGACACCTGCCGCCTACGCCCGTCAGCTCGCATCCACTACCATCAACCCCGGACTCTAGATCAACCCGCTACTGAAAGCGGGGGGACGTCGG
>NZ_BAAGAB020000171.1:0-368 GCF_047159895.1 Lysobacter xanthus | reverse complement strand
AAGTCGCTGTTCGGCCGCGCGTCCGTGAACATCACCGACAACACGTCGGCGTTCATCACCGCGACGTACAACAACCGCCGTTCCGAGCAGCTGCTCGCCGCGATGCCGATCGTCCTGGGCTCCGGCCCGGGCGCCAACGCGCAGTCGCGCACGATCAACATCAGCCAGTTCAGCATCTACAACCCGTTCGGTGCGCCGGTCTCGCGCATCCAGCGTCGTGCGGTCGAGACGGGCGGTCGTTCGTTCAACCAGAACGTCGACACGTTCGGCTTCAACGGTGGCCTCGAGGGTTCGTTCGAGCGCTGGAACCGTTACTTCACGTGGGACGCGGGCATGGTGTATGGCCGCAACGACGAGAACGACACGAC
>NZ_BAAGAB020000170.1:0-387 GCF_047159895.1 Lysobacter xanthus | reverse complement strand
TCGCCCTGCGGCGCGCGCGAATCGGCACAGATGCGGCGCACCTGCGGATCCGCGCGCCCGCTTCGCGCCTCGTCCATCGACGCGACCGGCGCGCCGAACGCGGCCGCAAGCAGCCGTGCCACGTCGCGATCGCCCACCGCATCGACGACCACGACGGGCGCGGGCCGCTTGGTCGCCCGTCGCTTCGCGGGCTTGGCGAGGGCGGGACCGAGGGCGACGAGGAGCACGACGGCGAGGGCGATACGCATCGCCGCACACTGCCGGTCGATACGCGAAGCCAGCGTCAGTGGCGGAAGTGGCGGATCCCGGTGAATACCATCGCGAGGCCGTGTTCGTCGGCCGCGGCGATCACCTCGCTGTCGCGCATCGAGCCGCCCGGCTGGATGA
>NZ_BAAGAB020000169.1:0-388 GCF_047159895.1 Lysobacter xanthus | reverse complement strand
CTAACAATTCGTCCAAGCCGACGCCGCTTCGCGGCGCGGCTTAACTCAGGTGTTAGGCCTTTAATCGCGCACTGGAGGTTGCTCCATGTCGGTCTCTAGCAGTCAGAAGTCTTGTTCAATCTGCGGGAAGAGCCAGCCGCGTAGCGAGTTCAGCTACGGGAACCGAGAAGATCGCTCCTACTGCAAGACCTGCAACAAACTGGAGCGGCAGGCGTACGCCCGCGGTGGCGCAGCCGCAGCCGAAGCGTTCCGTGAGGAGCAGCGGCGGTCGTGGCAGTAGTGTGCTGCGCAGCATTCGAATCACCGCCTCCGGATACACTTCTGCCTAACAATTCGTCCAAGCCGACGCCGCTTCGCGGCGCGGCTTAACTCAGGTGTTAGCGCCCAC
>NZ_BAAGAB020000168.1:0-392 GCF_047159895.1 Lysobacter xanthus | reverse complement strand
GAGGCCTAACACCTGAGTTAAGCCGCGCCGCGAAGCGGCGTCGGCTTGGACGAATTGTTAGGCGGCACTTTCGGAGTGCTAGCTTTCGGATCGCTTGAATAGCGCGCCGAAACCTTCCATTCGCCGCCCACGTTCACCCAGACATCGGTGAGGAATGCATCCCCGCTGCGGTCGCGCCCGTTAACGGTGGCCCGCTGATTGTAGAACGAGCTCACCACAGCCACGTTGCCATAGCGCCGCACAACAACTTCCTTGAACGCGAAATCGTGAAGCTTGTACACGGTCGTTGCGTTCTGTAGCCACGTGGCGCGATCAGTAACGCTCAGACCAGCGGACTGTGCCACGGTGAGGGTGTAATCCGGAGCGAGAAACGACTCAAGCTTGGCTCCGTC
>NZ_BAAGAB020000167.1:0-410 GCF_047159895.1 Lysobacter xanthus | reverse complement strand
GGCCTAACACCTGAGTTAAGCCGCGCTGCGTAGTGCAGGCTTTGCAGTGGCAAGCTCTACCTGCCACTGCAAAGCCGGAACGAAGCAGCGTCGGCTTGAACGAATTGTTAGGCCACGCCCCGCGTTCCGGAACTGTACGAGCGAAGCCCAACTTCCAGCCGCGATAGTACGACGGCCCGAGATAAGGATGCTGCGGCCGCCTAAGGCCGAAGGTGAACGCCGCGACCGCGAGGTGTGGACGCTGATGCGGACGGGAGCGACGCGGCAGACCTACCAGGCGCGGCGGGAACGACGCTTGCGAGAACCTCGCATGGAGCTGTGTCCGAAAGCCGAGTTGCCCAACCCGCGGCGGACCCGGCTTTGCTGATGAACTGCACGCCGCCTGGAACCGCCGTGCGTGGCCTAACACC
>NZ_BAAGAB020000166.1:0-425 GCF_047159895.1 Lysobacter xanthus | reverse complement strand
CGGAGGTCGGCGGCGCGCATGCGGGCTGGCGTGGGCTCGCCGACGGCGTGCTCGAGGCGACGGTCGCGGCGATGCGCACCCCGGCGGCCGGCCTCATGGCCTGGCTCGGCCCGGCGGCCGGGCCCGCCGACTACGAAGTGGGCATCGAGGTCTACGACACCTTCGTGGCGCCCGACTGGGGCAGCGGCAGCGCATTCACCAGCACGCGGCCGGGCCACTGGCGGGTCGATCTGTATGCGCTGGCGCGGCGACGCCTCGAGCGCGCCGGTCTCGCGCCGCAGGACATCCACGGCGGCGGGCTCAGCACCATCGCCGAGCCGGCGCGCTTCTTCTCGCCCCGCCGCGACCGCCGCACCGGCCGCATGGCCTCGCTGATCTGGCGCGCGTCCTGACGACGCGCGATGTCGCGCTCAATGCACGGGAGG
>NZ_BAAGAB020000165.1:0-425 GCF_047159895.1 Lysobacter xanthus | reverse complement strand
CTAACACCTGAGTTAAGCCGCGCCGCGAAGCGGCGTCGGCTTGGACGAATTGTTAGGGGGCGTACTCAGCACCCTACAGAACCCGTGGCTCGAACTATTTGCCGGCGTTTTCCTTGAGTGACCTCGAAGATTACTTTGTAGTCTTGGTTCTCGCAGGAATCCCCGGCCGCGCACGCCTGCGTGACCTTGAACCGTGCAACTACCCGCGTGCCACGCGCCGCAAATGTTCTGACCAGCACGTGGCCGGGGAGGAGGCTGCCGCGCTCAGACAAGAGCCGCAGCGACACGTCTCTGCCCCCAATGTTCATCGCTGCCCATGAGCCGTCCTCGGCGGACGCAAGGAATATTTCCCTGGGCCCGAGAGCGGGCGCTTGAGCCGTCCAGTAGCAGTCGTAGGCTGCATTCTGTTGTTTGAGCGGCCCCAC
>NZ_BAAGAB020000164.1:0-429 GCF_047159895.1 Lysobacter xanthus | reverse complement strand
GATCGCGGCGCCGACGGCCGCGTCGTCCTCGCACCGGATGTATTCGACCGCGAACGGCAGGCGCCGCTGGTCGAGCAGTTCGAGGGCGTCACCCGTCCAGCGGATCGGACGGACGCGGTCGTAACGGTCGAAATCGAATGCGGAATCCATGCACGCATTCTAGCGGGCGCGTGGTCGGCGCCCGGCGAACGTCACCAGCGGCTGTCGGCCCAGGCGCCCACGACTTCGAATTCCGCGCGGCAGCCGCCGTCCACCCAGACGCCCCGGCGATCGACGCCCCAGGACCGACCCTCGATGCAGGCCGCACGCGACAGCTGGCGCACGAAGCGCACGTCGCCGCGACCGTTGATGCCACACGTCCGCTCGCGACCGTCCTCGGATTCGCAGCGGAAGCGCGACGCCGTTGGCGGCGCGTTCCAGCGGCCGGAC
>NZ_BAAGAB020000163.1:0-482 GCF_047159895.1 Lysobacter xanthus | reverse complement strand
TTGTTAGAGGGCACCGACACGGCTATGCCAGCTGTGCGTTTCTGTAAGGCTGCCATGGTATTCGCGCTCTTCCGTGGCAACGAGCGAGATCACAGCGAAATCGAATGACACGATGCGCTTACGGTTGGTGGCGAGGAGATGGGTGCGGATATCCGCGACAACCTCGGCCTTGACGACAGCCGCAGCGGGAATGGCCAGCTGGCTCAAGCGTGAAACCAGCCATGCCTGCAACTCGCCGGCGATGAAAAGGTGTGGCTCGACCCCGCTGGAGTGCGACGCTTCGCCGCGTAGTACGTCAATTTCAAGCCTGCCATCCGGAAGCTCAGCGAGCTTTTCCAGGTCTTCGGTCATGCGCCACCCCACCAGCATGGGGCAGAGAGTATTGGCGATGTCCTGCAACACTTTGCGACGCACTGGCAGTGCCCTCTAACACCTGAGTTAAGCCGCGCCGCGAAGCGGCGTCGGCTTGGACGAATTGTTAG
>NZ_BAAGAB020000162.1:0-496 GCF_047159895.1 Lysobacter xanthus | reverse complement strand
CTAACAATTCGTCCAAGCCGACGCCGCTTCGCGGCGCGGCTTAACTCAGGTGTTAGCGCTCATGGAAAAGTTGCTGGCGATCGTGATTGGAACTCTGCTACTTAGCGGTTGCAGTTCTGTTCCCCTTGCCGCCGCCCCATCCGTGGACTGCTACTCCGCCTCAGACGGCATGGGCACGTATGCGCTTACTGCCTGCCTCTCGAGTTCAGGAACGTATCGCTTTACCCTGTCGAACGACTCGGCCGTGGTCGAGACCGCAACGGGCCGCTGGGCAAGAGCGGGAAATCGCATTACGTTCTCTGGTGAGAAGGAGTCGGCAGGACTCAAAGGTGCATATCCATACGGCACACTCTCAGCCACGGCTCCCAAGACATTGCAATTGGTGAACCAATCCGGCGAACCTGGCTGGGAGGCGCTCGAGGCAGTTCCGCCTGAGCGCTAACAATTCGTCCAAGCCGACGCCGCTTCGCGGCGCGGCTTAACTCAGGTGTTAGGC
>NZ_BAAGAB020000161.1:0-501 GCF_047159895.1 Lysobacter xanthus | reverse complement strand
CTCCAGTGCGCGATTAAAGGCCTAACACCTGAGTTAAGCCGCGCCGCGAAGCGGCGTCGGCTTGGACGAATTGTTAGGCCCCTTACCGTACCTGCACGACGTGTGGCTCGGTGCTGCAATCAAGCTCATAGCGTGCCCCGGCTGCGAAGACGTACGAGAGTGTTGGCAGGTGCTCCGTGGAAAACCAGCCGGGGCAACTGTAGCCCAGCGTGTGACGACCCGGGGCCAGCTGGACTGAGCGGAGCGGTCCGCCAGGAACCGGTTTGCCGTCGATCGATGCGATTCCGTCAAAGCCGGCCTTGAATGGGTACCGGGACTGATCACGTACGAACAAGGAGGCTTCGGCTGAGCTGCTCACCGGTGCGATCGCGCTGCAGCCAGCGAGAAGGATTACCGCAATAGCTAATACGTTTCGCATAAGGGGCCTAACACCTGAGTTAAGCCGCGCCGCGAAGCGGCGTCGGCTTGGACGAATTGTTAGGCGCGTGACCCACGGGCTAC
>NZ_BAAGAB020000160.1:0-508 GCF_047159895.1 Lysobacter xanthus | reverse complement strand
TGCTGGATTTCGATCGCGAGCGCGGCGATGGCCGCGCCTACGTGGGGACCACGCAGGCCGACCTGCGCGACTGGTCCGGCATCCTGCATGCGGGCGGCGTGCGGGTCGCCGGCGGTCGCGGCAGCGCGCGCGCCTGGGCGGAGCTGCGCGACGAGCGCGTGGTGCAGGTTACCGGCGAAGGCGCACTCGCCGGCGTGACACTGGAAGGCGCGCCGCTCGACGGCCGCGTGCCGCGCGTGGTCTTCGACCGCGTGGACGCGCTCGGCATTTGGCGCATGCACGGCGGCCGCTGGAGCGTGGCGCTGCCGACGCTGCGCGTGCAGCAGGCGAAGGCCTCGCAGTTGCTCGACGGCCTGTCGCTCGCCGGTGGCGGCCGCTTCGAGCTGGATGCGCGCCACGTCGACATCGCGCCGCTGCTGCAGGCGGCCGCACGCACCTGCGCGGTGAGGTTGGACGCCATGGAGTTCACGGAGTCCGTGAGGTCCTTCCATGTACCCGCGACGCCGGG
>NZ_BAAGAB020000159.1:0-550 GCF_047159895.1 Lysobacter xanthus | reverse complement strand
TCGATCGGACGCCACTTGAAGCCGAACGCCGAGTTGGTCGTCTGGCCGAAGTTGGAGTAGTCGGACACGCGGCTCGACAGGTCGAACTCGAGCGAATGCGCGAACGGGACGTCCTTGAGCAGCGGGATCGACAGCTCGACGTAGCCTTCGTCGATCGAGTAGCCGCCGGCGGTCGCGGTGCGCGAGTTGCCGGTCGTATTGCCCGAGTTGATCAGCGCGTCCGGGGAGTCGTAACCGCTCTCGGTGCGACGCTCGACGCCCGCTGCGAAGGCCAGCATGCCACCCGGCAGCTCGGCGATTTCGCCGGTCACGTTGGCGTAGTAGTCCTTCATCTTGTACGACAGCTCGTCGTGCGCGACGAACGAGGAGTAGGCCAGCATCTCCTTCGTGATCGAGCCCGGAGCGCCCAGCAGGTTGAGCGGGACGCAGCCCGGGATCACCGAGCCGCCCGGCGCCGTGACGCAGACCGGCACGCCGTTGCGGATTTCCGACGGGCCCAGCGCGTTCTTGAGCGCGAGCACGTTGAACAGGCCGTAGGTCGTGTCGTTCT
>NZ_BAAGAB020000158.1:0-580 GCF_047159895.1 Lysobacter xanthus | reverse complement strand
AGGCAGTTCCGCCTGAGCGCTAA
Organism: Lysobacter xanthus; assembly: GCF_047159895.1. Taxonomy (NCBI): domain Bacteria; kingdom Pseudomonadati; phylum Pseudomonadota; class Gammaproteobacteria; order Lysobacterales; family Lysobacteraceae; genus Lysobacter; species Lysobacter xanthus. The sequence continues at coordinate 557 of NZ_BAAGAB020000158.1, read as the reverse complement.
CAATTCGTCCAAGCCGACGCCGCTTCGCGGCGCGGCTTAACTCAGGTGTTAGGCGCCAGAATGAAACGTCATGCGCTTCTGTTGGCTTTCAGCGCCCTCACCGGCCAAGCGAATGCCGGTCAGCCGATTGCGTTGAGTCCCGCTAGGCTCGCCGAAACCATCGCCGCCCATGTGGGCCATAAGGTCCGGGTATCGGGTTGCGTCGCGTCGCACATGCACGGCATGCAGATCGAGCCTTGCGGCTCGTCCGATTGGCGGGAGCTGGTCGCGCTCACGGACGCCGATGAGCACGTTTGGAAAGCCATGGGCCGCATCGGGCTCCCGCCTATGGGCTCCGCGTGGATGGAGGTGGAGGGCACCGTGGTAAATGAACCTATCGTCTGGCCAAAGCCCGGAACTCGGCTCATGCTGCGCGTCGACAAGGTGCTCAAGGTTCATCGCTTGGCGCCTAACAATTCGTCCAAGCCGACGCCGCTTCGCGGCGCGGCTTAACTCAGGTGTTAGGCGCGCTCTGCCGAAGCGACGCATATGGAGGTGTCATGGTCTGGCTCGCTGTC
>NZ_BAAGAB020000157.1:0-598 GCF_047159895.1 Lysobacter xanthus | reverse complement strand
GAACAGATGCTTCTTCTGGCGGCGGTTCACCGCCTCCACCGACTCCAGCAGTTCGGCGTCGTAGCCCGCCTGCTGCGCGGTGCGGGCGAGCGCCTGCACGTCCTTCGGGAAGCACGAGCCGCCGTAACCCGCGCCCGGGTAGATGAAGTGCCAGCCGATGCGCGGATCGGAGCCGATGCCGAGCCGCACCTTCTCGATGTCGGCGCCCACGCGTTCCGCGATGTTCGCCATCTCGTTCATGAAACTGATCTTGGTCGCGAGCATCGCGTTCGCGGCGTACTTCGTCAGCTCCGCGGAACGCACGTCCATGACGACGATGCGCTCGTGATTGCGGTTGAACGGCGCATAGAGACGCTTGAGGCGGTCGATGACGGTCGCGTCGGTCGCCCCGATCACGATGCGGTCCGGCCGCATGAAGTCGTTGACCGCGTCGCCTTCCTTGAGGAATTCCGGATTCGACGCGACACCGAACTCCACGTCGACGCCGCGCGCCGCGAGTTCGGCGGCGATCGTCTCGTGCACGCGGTCGGCGGTCCCCACGGGGACCGTCGACTTGTTGACCACCACCGCCGGCCGATCGATGTGCCGGCCGATGGTG
>NZ_BAAGAB020000156.1:0-698 GCF_047159895.1 Lysobacter xanthus | reverse complement strand
CGGTTGTTGTACGTCGCGGTGATGAACGCCGACGTGTTGTCGGTGATGTTCACGGACGCGCGGCCGAACAGCGACTTGCGCTCCTGCGGCGTGGTCAGGTAGTTGTCCGGCGCGAAGTTGTACAGGTCGGCGCCCGTACGGTTACGCCAGTTCAGGCCGCTCTGGCCCGGATCGTAGGTGAACTGACCCGGGGTGCCGTTCGGACGCGTCTCGGTGCCTGCACCGGTGTTCGTCGCGTTGCGGCACGCGCCCGAAATCGGGTCGATGATGTTCGGCGCGCGGCACAGCGCGAAACGCCCGGCCGGCGTGGTCGACGAACCGAACGCGAGGCCCGTGTGGTAGGTCGGCTCGGCGGAGATCTCGCGGTCGCCGGCCATGACCGGCTCTTCCTTGACGTAGCCGGCGCCGAACATGGCGCTGAAGCGGTCGTCGGAGGTGCCGATGGTGAAGTCGTAGGACTGACGGAAGCCGTCGCCCTTGTCGAACATGCCGAGGTACGCGTTCATTTCCGCGCCCTGGTAGTCCGTGCGCAGGATGACGTTGACCACGCCCGCGATCGCGTCGGAGCCGTAGATCGACGAGGCGCCGGCCTTCAGCACTTCGATGCGCTCGACGGCGGCGGTCGGGATCGTGTTGAGGTCGACCGCGCCACCGAGGCCGGTGCCACCGACCCAGCGACGGCCGTTGACCAGCACGAG
>NZ_BAAGAB020000155.1:0-731 GCF_047159895.1 Lysobacter xanthus | reverse complement strand
CTAACACCTGAGTTAAGCCGCGCCGCGAAGCGGCGTCGGCTTGGACGAATTGTTAGAGCCCACACGACCTTGCGGGCAGACCCCAACTCCACGGTGCGGAGAATGCCACGGCCGCCCACCCGCGAGGTGCTTAGGCGCGAGCAGAAGGCAGCCGGAGCGCGAGGGTTTTCAAGCGCCGCCCAAGGTCGACGGGTTCCTATAAGGATGCCGGGCCGAGCGCGTGATACAAGGCGCCGCCTGGCCGCGCTGGGAAATGCAAGCCGGGAGGAAACCACTACGACTTCTGCTGCAGTCGGTGGTGGGCGCTAACACCTGAGTTAAGCCGCGCCGCGAAGCGGCGTCGGCTTGGACGAATTGTTAGGTGCCGCGCTATTGATGGTAGGCACCCTTTTCACACCAGAACTTGGTCTCCACGCCAGCCTGACCTTGGAAGAGCTGGGCGGCGAGCTGGCAGTTATCGCCATTGTATTCATCTCCGTCTGCAGCATCGAATGAGGCGACATGAACGCGCTTGACGCCCATAGCGAGGGAGCTGCGATAGAGCGTGTAGGTATCAGCACCGCCCGCACGGCTTGAACAACCGCCAAGTGCGGCGAGGGGGGCGAGGAGCAACGATGCAATGACCAGCAAGCGCGACGTTCGTGTCATGCGGCACCTAACACCTGAGTTAAGCCGCGCCGCGAAGCGGCGTCGGCTTGGACGAATTGTTAGGGGGCGTACTCAGCACCCTA
>NZ_BAAGAB020000154.1:0-967 GCF_047159895.1 Lysobacter xanthus | reverse complement strand
GACCGGCGGTCGAGCCCGGGCACTTGTCGTCGCAGTTGTTGACGCCGTCACCGTCGTCGTCCTTGTCGGCGCAGGTCACGGCCGGCGGCGGCGGCGGAGCGGCGACCGGCAGCGCGCCGAGCGGGATCACGATGCCGACCGAAGCCAGCACGTCGCCGAAGGAGTCCTCGTCCGGGGCAGCCACGCTGCTCTCGTCGAACGACCAGCGGTAGGCCAGCTCCGTGCGGAGCTTGACCGGACCGACGTCGCCCTGAAGGCCGGCGCCGATCTTGGCGGCGAGGTTGCCGTCCTCACGCTGGCCGGGGGAGTTCGGGTTCGGGAACGCGTTGTACTCCTCCTCCGAGCGCTGGTAGCCGAGGCCGGCCAGCACGTACGGGTTCCACGAACGGCCTTCGGCCATGAAGTGGCGACGGAGGTCGATGGAGGCGCCGTACTGGCTCCACCACAGATCCTGGTTCTTGGTGAACCGGGGATTCTGGTAGTTGAGCTGGCCCTCGAGCGACCAGTTCGGGCTGATCATCTTGCCCAGGCCAATCGCGCCGAACGGCGCGTTGTTCGTGCCGCGGTCGTTGTCCTGGACGTTGATTCCGACGTCGCCAGAGAGGTACCAGCGGTCGTCAAAATTCTGCGCCTGCGCCGCCTGGGCGAAGGCCAGACCGGCGAGCAACGCGGTGCTCAGCATGCGGATCTTCATGTGCAACTCCAATGGAAGGTCGGAAACGGCAGGCCAGGCGTTGACGCCCCTGAACAGGCCGGCGTGAATCATTACACGGCCGGTTACGTTTGTTAACAAGGTTTAACGGGTGGGCCGACCGGCGGCCCGATATGCCGCGCAAGACGAAGCCCGGCCGGGGCCGGGCTTCGTGGATCACACCAGCGACTCTTACTGACCGTTCTGCACGTTCAGCTCGGTGCGACGGTTACGCTCGCTCTTGCACTCCGGCAGGGTCTGCGGGGTGTTCTCGAG
>NZ_BAAGAB020000153.1:0-1084 GCF_047159895.1 Lysobacter xanthus | reverse complement strand
CTTACTTGATGATCTTCGCCACGACGCCGGCGCCGACGGTACGGCCGCCTTCGCGGATCGCGAAGCGCAGGCCCTCGTCCATCGCCACCGGGTTGATCAGCGAAACGACCATCTTGATGTTGTCGCCCGGCATGACCATCTCGACGCCTTCCGGCAGCGTCACCGCACCGGTGATGTCGGTCGTGCGGAAGTAGAACTGCGGACGGTAACCCTTGAAGAACGGGGTATGACGGCCACCCTCGTCCTTCGACAGCACGTACACCTCGGCCTCGAAGTCCGTGTGCGGCTGGATCGAACCCGGCTTGCACAGCACCTGGCCGCGCTCGACGTCGTCACGCTTCGTGCCGCGCAGCAGCAGGCCCGCGTTGTCGCCCGCCTGGCCCTGGTCCAGCAGCTTGCGGAACATCTCGACGCCGGTGACCGTCGTCTTCTGCGTCGCGCGGATACCGACGATCTCGATTTCGTCGCCGACCTTGATGATGCCGCGCTCGATGCGGCCCGTGACCACCGTGCCGCGACCGGAGATCGAGAACACGTCCTCGACCGGCATCAGGAACGGCTTGTCCACGTCGCGCTGCGGCTCCGGGATGAACGTGTCCAGCGCGTCGACCAGCTTCAGGATCGCCGGCACGCCGATCTCGCTCTGGTCGCCTTCCAGCGCCAGGCGGGCCGAACCCGCGATGATCGGGGTGTCGTCGCCCGGGAAGTCGTACTTCGACAGCAGCTCACGCACTTCCATCTCGACGAGCTCCAGCAGCTCGGCGTCGTCCACCATGTCGGCCTTGTTCAGGAACACGACGATGTACGGCACGCCGACCTGGCGCGACAGCAGGATGTGCTCGCGCGTCTGCGGCATCGGGCCGTCCGCGGCCGAGCACACCAGGATCGCACCGTCCATCTGCGCCGCACCCGTGATCATGTTCTTCACGTAGTCGGCGTGGCCCGGGCAGTCCACGTGCGCGTAATGACGGTTCGCGCTCTCGTACTCCACGTGCGCCGTCGAGATCGTGATGCCGCGCGCCTTCTCTTCCGGCGCCGCGTCGATCTGGTCGTAACCCTTGAACTCACCACCGAAACGCTCGGC
>NZ_BAAGAB020000152.1:0-1151 GCF_047159895.1 Lysobacter xanthus | reverse complement strand
TCGCTCAACCGCGAAGAGATCCAGGCCCAGGGCCTGACCTCCGTCGGCGACGTGATCCAGAACATCGCGGCGAACGGTTCCGCCCTCAATACGACGTTCAACAACGGCGGCAACGGCGAGACGCGCGTCAGCCTGCGCAACCTCGGCTCCAACCGCACCCTCGTGCTGGTCAACGGCCGTCGCTGGGTCGGTGGCACCGGCCTCGGTGGCGCGGTCGACCTCAACACGATCCCGACGGCCGCCGTCGAGCGCATCGAAGTCCTGAAGGCCGGCGCCTCGTCGATCTACGGCTCCGATGCGATCGCGGGCGTGGTCAACGTCATCCTGCGCACCGACTACCAGGGCGCGGAAATGAACGCCTACGCCGGTATGTTCGACAAGGGCGACGGTTTCAAGGAGTCGTTCGACTTCACCATCGGCACGTCCGACGACCGCTTCAGCGCCATGTTCGGCGCCGGCTACGTCAAGGAAGAGCCGGTCATGGCCGGCGACCGTGAGATCTCGGCGGTTCCGGTCTACGGCACGGGCACGGCGTTCGGCAGCTCGACCACGCCGTTCGGCCGTTTCGGCCTCTGCCGCGCCCCGAACGTGATCAACCCGATCACCGGCGCCTGCCGCAACGCGACGAACACCGGCGCGGGCAGTGAAGTCCGTCCCGACGGCACCGGCGGCCAGTTCACCTACGACCCGGGCAAGACCGGCGCCAACTGGCGCAACTTCGTCCTCGCGAGCGACCTGTACAACTTCGCGCCCGAGAACTACCTGATGACGCCGCAGGAGCGGAAGTCGCTGTTCGGCCGCGCGTCCGTGAACATCACCGACAACACGTCGGCGTTCATCACCGCGACGTACAACAACCGTCGCTCCGAGCAGCTGCTCGCCGCGATGCCGATCGTGCTGGGTTCCGGCCCGGGCGCAGGCGTCCAGTCGCGCACGGTCAGCATCAGCCAGTTCAGCATCTACAACCCGTTCGGTGCGCCGGTCTCGCGCATCCAGCGTCGCGCCGCGGAAACGGGCGGTCGTTCGTTCAACCAGAACGTCGACACGTTCGGCTTCAACGGCGGCCTCGAGGGCTCGTTCGAGCGCTGGAACCGTTACTTCACGTGGGACGCGGGCATGGTGTATGGCCGCAACGACGAGAACGACACGAC
>NZ_BAAGAB020000151.1:0-1329 GCF_047159895.1 Lysobacter xanthus | reverse complement strand
AGCGCACGCGCCAGGCAGCCGACCTCGACGCGCCGCGCGAACCGCGCCGAAAACGCAAGCACGAAAAGGGTGCCGAGCAGCAGGCCCGACCGACTGGCTAAACCGCGGCGGTACAAGGACCAGAGCACGCAACCGATGCCGAGGTAAGCGGCAGCCTCATACAGCTGCACGGGATGTCGCGGCACCTGATCGACAGCCGCGAACACGACGCCCCAGGTGCCCGATGTTGGGAGTCCCACGATCTCGGAATTTAGGAAGTTGGCTAGACGTATGGACGCCGTGGCGATGGTGGACGGGATGGCCGCGCGATCAAGCAGCCATAGCAGCCGAAGAGGAGGTTTGTGGCGGCGGGCTGCGAGGCCGAGCCCGATAAACACTCCGACCACGCCGCCGTGGCTTGCGAGGCCGCCTTCCCAGACCCGGACGATCTCTAACGGATGGCTCAAATAGTAGCCGGGCTCATATACGAGGCAGTGGACTAGGCGCGCCCCTATGACTGCTCCTACAAGCGCATAAATCAGTAGATCCGCGGCCGCATTAGGATCTACGCCTTCACGCCGGAAGATGCGCCCGAGGGCGAACTGCGCAGCGATGAACCCGCCGACAAAAAGCAGCCCGTACCACCGGACTGAAAGGGGGCCCAGCTGAAGCAGAATTGGGTCGAAGTTCCAATGGATCAGCATGGCCAGCGACGCAGCCTCCTAGGCAGCTAACACCTGAGTTAAGCCGCGCCGCGAAGCGGCGTCGGCTTGGACGAATTGTTAGGCGGGCACTTTGGGAGTACTCGCTTTTGGACTGCTCGAGTAGCGTGCTGAGACCTTCCACTTGCCGCGGACTTTCACCCAGACATCGGTGAGGAATGCATCACCGCTGCGGTCTCGACCGTTGACGGTGGCCCGTTGTGTGTAGAACGAGCTGACGACAGCGACGTTTCCATAGCGCCGAACGACAATTTGCTTGAACGTGAACTCGTGAAGCTTGTAGCCGGTGGTGGCGTTCTGTAACCACTCGGCGCGATCAGTGACGCTTAGCTGAGTCGGCTGCGCCGCCGTAAGGGTGTACTCAGGAGCTAGGAACGACTCAAGCTTTGTTCTGTCCTGGGCGCGGATTGCTTCAGACCAAGCCACCTCAAGACGCCGGAACTCTTCAGTTTCTGGGTCGTCACGCGCGAACGAAATGGAGCTGGAAGCCAGTAGGAGCAGCAGCGCAAAGCGGATCAAGCTCTTCATGACGCCCTCGATGTGGTTGTGCCGCCTAACACCTGAGTTAAGCCGCGCCGCGAAGCGGCGTCGGCTTGGACGAATTGTTAGGGGGCGTACTCAGCACCCT
>NZ_BAAGAB020000150.1:0-1567 GCF_047159895.1 Lysobacter xanthus | reverse complement strand
ATGATCGGCTGGGACGTCTCGGACTCGGCGCGGCGGATGCGCGAACCGGTCACTTCGACGCGGCCCAGCTCCTGGGTGTTGGTCGTGCCCGCGGCCGGGGTGGCGTCCTGCGCGAACGCAGAACCCGTACCCGCAACGGCGCCCACGGCGAGCGCGAAGGTGATCGCGTCGCGGAGCTTGGTGGTCTTAAAGGTCATCTCTCTCTCCAAGTGAGGCTTGGTATTTCCCATGGGAGACCTGGCGACGCCGGAGGGTCGGCCGGGAGGCGAGGTCCGGGCCGATGGTAATCCGGACGGTCAGGAAATTAAAGGGTCGTTAATTTCCCCGACCAGATCCCGGCCGGGCGGGGCTTCCAGCGGTCGCTTTGCGAGGGAGGGCAGGGGTCGCCCCTCGTCCTGGCATGGCGAACGGGCAAAAAAAACCACGGCCCCGTTCGGGGCCGTGGCGGGTGTCGCGATGGAGCGCCGGATCAGAACTTCTGGTTGTACGACATGTACAGGAAGCGGCCCGGGACTTCGTACTGCGGATCGAACGAGTTGGCGAAGGCGGTGAACGCGGTCGGCGGGTTCTTGTCGAGCACGTTGTTCACGCCCAGCGTGACCTTCGCGTTCCACGGCGCCTTCCAGTACACCGACAGGTCGTTGTAGACCGTGCCGCCGATCGTGTTCTTCGAACCGGCCTGCACCACGCCGCTCGAATTGACCGTCGCGTCGTTGCAGAGCTGGCCGAAGCCGTAGTCGTTCAGGCCACCGATGAAGCGGCACGGCTCGGTCTGGCGCGAGTAGTAACGCGTGAACAGGCTCGCACCGAAATCGCCCTTCTCCCAGCGCGTCATCAGGTTGCCGCGGATGCGCCAGTTGTTGTTGCGATCGAAGTACTGGCCGACCACGCTGTTGCCGTCGGCCGTGTCGATGTCGCCGTCGCCATCGTTGTCGGACTCGTTGAGCGACGTGTAGGTCGCATCCAGCGAGAAGGACAGCTTGCCCCAGCTCTGCTCCGGCAGGCGGTAGTTCGCCGTCAGGTCCCAGCCCTCGACGTTCGTCGCGCCGATGTTGACGCCGCTCGCCAGCAGGTTGTTGATCGAACCACCCGCATTGCGGCTGTACTGGTTGCAGAACGCGGAGATGCCTTCCAGCACGCACTGGTTGAGGATGAACTGGCCCGAGAAGCGCGTGACCGTGTTGCGCAGCTCGATGCGCCACCAGTCGAGCGAGACGTCGAACTGGCCCGGGACGAACTTCGGGCTCCACACGACGCCGAGCGTCTTGGTGGTCGAGGTCTCCGGCCCCAGGTTCGGGTTGCCGCCGATGCTGATGCGGATCTGCGAGTTGCCCTGGTCGTAACCGCCGGCCGGCACGCCCTGCGCGGTGCAGCGCGCGCGCTGATCCGGGGTGAGCGTGGCGTAGCGGCCGCCGAACGTGTTGGAGCACGGATCGGTGATCGCTGGGAACGAGTCGGCCACGCCGCGGTACAGCTCGAGGATCGACGGTGCGCGGAAGCCTTCGGCCCAGTTGCCGCGGACCATCAGGTCGTCGATCGGACGCCACTTGAAGCCGAACGCCGAGTT
>NZ_BAAGAB020000149.1:0-1636 GCF_047159895.1 Lysobacter xanthus | reverse complement strand
GGACGCCCTGGCACGCGCGATCGAAACGCTCGTGGATCGCCTGGCGCCCGACGGCGTGCTGGTCCTGGGCTCGGCCCTGGACCATGTCGTGGCGGGGTGGGGCATGCAGGGCGGCGCCGAGACCACGATGCGCGAGATCGAGCGCCACCTGCGCCGCGACGCGCTCATCCACCTCACCGGCGCGGACGCCGGCGAGAACACCTACATCGTGCTGTACCGACACCCTTCGACGGAGCCGCCGGATCCATGGAAACCCGCTTGATGCCGCACGATGCGGTCCGCTGCCTCCCGGGGCGGTCCGTCCTCGTGCTCGCGCCGCATCCGGACGACGAAGTCATCGGCTGCGCGGGCGCCATCGCCGCGCACGTCGCGGCCGGCGTTCCGGTGCGCGTGATCGTCGCGACGGACGGCGCGCGCGGACGGGAGGGTGCGGACGGCGACGCCTACGTGGCGCTGCGACGCGAGGAATCGCGCTGCGCCGCGGCCGTGCTCGGATACGGCGCCCCGGAGTTCTGGGGCGAGCCGGACCGGGGGCTCGAATACGGCGAACGGCTCGTGCAGCGCATCCTCGCCAGCCTGGGCGACGCCGACACGATCTACGCGCCGTCGCTGCACGAATTCCATCCCGACCACCGCGGGATGGCGATGGCTGCGATGGAAGCGGTGCGCCGCGCGGGCGGCGAGCGCCGGCTGGTGCAATACGAAGTCGCGGCGCCGCTGGTGCCGACGCATCTCCTGGACATCACGCCGTTCCGCGATGAGAAGGCGCGCGCGGTCGCGTGCTTCGCCTCGCAGCTGCAGGAGCAGCGTTACGACGAGCACGTCGCGGCGTTGAACCGCTTCCGCACCTATACGCTGCCGCGCGACGTCGAGGCCGCCGAGGCGTTTCGCGTGCTGGACGCCGCCACGCTGGAGCGCGATGTCCTGGTCGACCACCGCTCCGAACTGTCGCGACAGCGTGCGGACGGCATTCCCGTGCTGCCGGCCGACCGGCCGCGCGTGAGCGTCATCGTGCGAACGACGGGGCGACCCGAACTCGACGATGCGCTGGGCTCCATCGCGCTGCAGACGTACGCCAACATCGAGGTGGTCCTGGTCGACGCGCGCGGCGACCTCGCCCTGCCGCAACGTTGCGGACGGTTCGACGTCGTCGCCGCCACGCGCTGCACGCCGCTCGGCCGCGGCGCCGCGGCGAAAGCCGGATGCGACGCGGCCGGCGGCGATGCGCTGATCTTCCTCGACGAGGACGACCTTTTCCTTCCCGACCACGTGCATCGCCTCGTCGAGGCGCTCGTGGCCGCGCCGGGCGTCGATGCGGCCCACGCCGGCGTGCGCGTCGAGAGCGCGGGCCGCGTCGTCGACGTCTACGACGACGAGGTCAATTTCGCGCGCCAGTTGTTCTGGAATCGCCTGCCGATCCACGCGGTGCTGTTCCGTCGGCGCCTGCTGGACACGTGCAGCTTCGACGTCGACCTGGATGCCTACGAGGACTGGGACTTCTGGATGCAGGTCTGCCTGCAGTCGCGCCTCGTGCGGGTGCCCGGCGTGAGCGCCGTGTATCGCGCGTCGCTCGGACAGTCCGGGCTCACGTCGGCGGGTGCGTCGGTGGACCAGCGCGCGGGGCGCGACGTGGTGC
>NZ_BAAGAB020000148.1:0-1667 GCF_047159895.1 Lysobacter xanthus | reverse complement strand
GCCCGACCTCGAAGGCGGCGACCTCGCCGCGCTCGACACGCTGATCGGCCTGGTGCGTGTGCTCACCCGCTACGAGCCGCCGCCGGACATGCCCTCGCGGATGCCGCCACGCGTGAGCGACACGGGATCCAGCAGTCGCTTGAGTTCGTCGCGCTTGAGGCCGGTCGCGTCCTGGGCGACGTCGAGCACCGGCCTTCCTTCGGCATACGCCTGCTTCGCGATCGCCGCCGCCTTCTCGTAGCCGATGATCGGATTGAGCGCGGTCACGAGGATCGGATTGCGCGCGAGGGCTTCGCGGACGCGTTCGTCGCGCACCTTCAGCCCGGCAATGGCGCGGTCGGCGAGCAGCCGCGAGGCACGGGTCAGCAGCGCGATGGCGTCCAGCAGGTCGTAGGCGATGAGCGGCAGCATGACGTTGAGCTGGAAATTGCCACTCTGGCCGGCGACGGTGATCGTCGTGTGGTAGCCCATCACCTGCGCACAGACCATGGCGACGGCCTCGGGGATCACCGGGTTCACCTTGCCCGGCATGATCGAGCTGCCCGGCTGCAACGCGGGCAATTCGATCTCCCCGAGGCCCGCGAGCGGTCCGGAATTCATCCAGCGCAGGTCGTTCGACATCTTCATGAGCGCGACGGCCAGCGCATTGAGCTGGCCCGACAGTTCCACGGCATCGTCCTGCGAGGCGATTCCTTCGAACTTGTCGGCGGCCGACACGAAGCGCACGCCGGCGCGCTTGGACAGCGCCTTCGCGGCCTGCTCGCCGAACCGCGGGTCCGCATTGATGCCGGTGCCGACGGCGGTGCCGCCGAGCGGCACGCGTCGCAGCCGGCCCAGCGCGTCCTCGATGCGCATGCGGGCGGAATCGAGCTGGGAGACCCAGGCGCCGAATTCCTGCGCGAACGTCACCGGCATCGCGTCCATCAGGTGCGTGCGGCCGGTCTTGGTCGCCTTGCCGAGGGACTTCGCCTTCTTCGCGATCGTACCCTGCAGGTGCTTGAGCGCGGGCAGCAGGTCGCGCGCGCAGGCCACGGTCGCGGCGACCCGGATCGCCGTCGGGATCACGTCGTTCGAACTCTGCCCGAGGTTCACGTGGTCGTTCGGATGCACGCGCCGCCGCGTATTCGAGGCGATGCGGGCGATCACCTCGTTGGCGTTCATGTTGCTCGACGTGCCCGAGCCGGTCTGGAACACGTCGATCGGGAAGTGCGCGTCGAATTCGCCGTCGGCCACGCGCTGGGCGGCCTCCGCGACCGCGGCGGCGACCGCGGCGTCGAGCAGCTTCAACCGCCCGTTGACCTCCGCGGCCGAGGCCTTGACCAGGCCCAGCGCCTCGATGAAGGCGCGCGGCATCGGGCGGCCCGAGATCGGGAAGTTGTCCACGGCGCGCTGGGTCTGCGCGCCCCAGAGGGCGTCGGCCGGTACCTCCAGCTCGCCCATGCTGTCGTGTTCGATACGGACGTTCGCGTCGGATCGGGCCATCGTCGCCTCCTGTGGATGCGGCGAGCGTACGCCGCCGGGCGTCAAGGGGCCGGTCCGGGTGGCGCGGCGGTTAAAATTGCGACTTCCCTCCCCGCCCGGCCCGCCATGTCCCCGTCCGTCGAAACGCAGCTCCTCGCCCTCTCGCCGCTGGACGGCCGCTATGCCGGCAAGGTCGACGCGCTGCG
>NZ_BAAGAB020000147.1:0-1688 GCF_047159895.1 Lysobacter xanthus | reverse complement strand
GGTGATGCTCGACATCGACGGCTTCAAGGCGATCAACGACGCGCACGGGCACCTGGTCGGCGACCAGGTCATCGCGCGCGTCGCCGAGGCCTGCCAGCAGGCGCTGCGCCAGGCCGACGAGATCGCGCGCACCGGCGGCGAGGAATTCGTGGTGCTGCTGCCGGACAGCGCGGTCGACGAGGCGCGGCAGGTCGCCGAACGTCTGCGTGCGGGCGTCGAGGCGCTCGACTTCAACGACGTGGCGGCCGGACTGCGCGTGACGATCAGCCTCGGCGTCACCTCGCTCATTGCCCGCGATGCCGGGCTGCCCGAACTGCTGGCGCGCGCCGACGAGGCGCTCTACCAGGCCAAGGCCGCCGGCCGGAACTGCATCCGCACGCGCTGACGCCTCAGAGCGCGTCGCCGTCCAGCTCGCCGGTGCGGATCCGCACCACGCGCTCCAGGTCCCAGACGAAGATCTTGCCGTCGCCGATCTTGCCGGTGCCGGCCGACGCCATGATCGCCTCGACGACCGCATCGAGCTGGTCGTCGGCGACCGCCACCTCGAGCTTGATCTTGGGCAGGAAGTCGACCACGTACTCCGCGCCGCGATAGAGCTCGGTATGGCCTTTCTGCCGGCCGAAGCCCTTCACCTCGGTCGCCGTAATGCCCGCGACGCCGACCTCGGCGAGCGCCTCGCGCACCTCGTCGAGCTTGAACGGCTTCACCACCGCCATGACCATCTTCATCGGGCATCCTCCTGTCGCGGTCAGGATAGCCGCCGGGTTCGCCGCCGGCCATCGGCCGAGCGGGTAAAGTGCGCGTCGGCCGGACTTTTCCGACAGCCGCCCGCGGCGCCCGCCGACGGCGACGACCGGGCCGTGCGGGGCATCGTGTCCGCACTGCCGGAGACCCTTTCATGATCGACCTCGACCAGCTCGACGACCTCGCCCGCCGCCTCAGCGCGCTCGTGCCGCCCGGCCTGCGCGGCGAGTCCGCCCACGACCTGCGCGCGGAGCTGCAGCAGAACTTCCGCGCCGTGCTGCAGACCGGCCTGTCGCGGCTGGACCTCGTGACCCGCGAGGAATTCGACGTGCAGCGCGCGGTGCTGCTGCGCACCCGCGAGAAGCTCGAACAGCTCGAACGCACCGTCGCCGGGCTCGAGAGCCCGCCCGACGCGCCGCGCGCCGCCGCGCACTGAGCGCCCCGCCATGAACCTCGCCATCGTGCACAGCCGTGCGCGATCGGGCATCCGCGCGCCCGAAGTCCGGGTGGAAGTGCACCTGGGCGGCGGTCTGCCGGCGATGAACATCGTCGGCCTGCCCGAAGCCGCGGTGCGCGAAGCCAAGGACCGCGTGCGTGCCGCGATCGCCTGCGCGCAGTTCGAATTCCCGCAGCGCCGGATCACCGTGAACCTCGCGCCGGCCGACCTGCCGAAGGACGGCGGCCGTTTCGATCTTCCCATCGCCCTCGGCATCCTCGCCGCGAGCGGGCAGATCCCGCTCGATGCGCTGCGCGACGTCGAGTTCGTCGGCGAGCTCGCGCTCACCGGCGAGCTGCGCGGCGTCGACGGCGTGCTGCCCGCCGCGCTCGCCGCGGGCGAAGCCGGACGCCGTCTGGTCGTCCCGGCGCCGAACGGGCCCGAGGCCGCGCTGGCCAGCCGGGTCGAGTCGCGCACCGCGCGCACGCTGCTGCAGGTGTGCGCGATG
>NZ_BAAGAB020000146.1:0-1698 GCF_047159895.1 Lysobacter xanthus | reverse complement strand
GTAGGGTGCTGAGTACGCCCCCTAACAATTCGTCCAAGCCGACGCCGCTTCGCGGCGCGGCTTAACTCAGGTGTTAGGCCTATGGATGTAGCTATCGTCGCAGGCGCGGCCACGCTTGCTGGAGCAATTGCCAGTCACATGGCCAAGATCCACATTGTTTCGATGCTTCGCGACTTCCACCCGCAGGCCTACGCTAGCGCAGGCGCCCCGAAGTATCGCCAGATCTACAGCCAAAACGGACATCTCAATTGGCGCTGGATCAAGCAGGTCTGGTTTCGCGGATTTGCGCGTGATGAACTGAGCCCGAGTGGGCTCCGCTGGCCATATGAAGTAGCTTGGGTGTCATCGTGGCTAGGCTTGCTTGCAGCCTTGGTCTTCATGCACCACTTCCTAGAGTCTGCCGGCCAACCCGGCTCATAGGCCTAACAATTCGTCCAAGCCGACGCCGCTTCGCGGCGCGGCTTAACTCAGGTGTTAGGCCCCTTGTTGAGCAAACTCGCCGCCGCAGTCGACCACCCGCTTAGCCGAGTTTTGCTCGGACTGTTGGGCATCCTCGTCACTGGATCCATTGGTGTGTTCGCGCTGGGGTTCGTCCTAGTCAACCCCCTGCAGGAACCGGTGGCATTCCTTGTGGGCCTTGGCGGCTGCTTAGGCCTATTCGGCTGGTGGTCCCGTATTGCTTTCCGCTCAGCGTCACTTGCTTTCCGCCCGCGCCTACGGGCCGCAACCGCCGCGTTCTTGTTGCTCGGCGTCGCTACTGTCCTGTATCAGCTTGCCAGGTTGCGGCTAAGCGCCGGGGCGCTTCCGTTCCTCGCCGTCGTCGCGGGCGCTGGGATCTATATGTTGCTGGGCACGCTCGGCATCGCCGGTTCGGGGCCTAACAATTCGTCCAAGCCGACGCCGCTTCGCGGCGCGGCTTAACTCAGGTGTTAGCGCCCACCACCGGCTAGCAGAGAACATTGAAGTGGTCTGCCGCGGCCCCGGCTTTCCCGTGCTCCCACCCGCGGCTCCACCATTGCGCTTCGGCAAGCATCCTTATCGCAAGCCCACTGCCCTACGGCTGCGCTCCAGCCAAGCCGCGCATGCAGCCAGATTTGGCGGCGCCCGCCAGCCCTCGCCGTAGCGTACCGTGGCATTCTCCGCGCTTGGTGGTTAGGGCACGCTCGGCAAGGTCCTGTGGGCTCTAACAATTCGTCCAAGCCGACGCCGCTTCGCGGCGCGGCTTAACTCAGGTGTTAGGTGCGCCGGGCAAGCACATGGAAACGGCAAGAATTTCCAACGCAACGTGGGTGGACCTAGCACTCTCGGCTGTGCTCGGTGGGCTACTTGTTGCGCAACTCGTGGTCGGGCTTCCCACCGGCGAAGGCTGGGGAGTCTCACGAGCAAACGCGCTCCTCGGAACAAATGTTGCCGCTTGGGGCGTGGCATTTGCGCTGGCCTATTTCGTGCCCGGGTCTGCTCTGTTGCTTTCAGGCCTCGCGTGGCTGTCCGAGTCCTTTAGCCGGGTAGGCCCGTTTCGCGTTGGGCCGGCGTGGACCTTGGCCTGGGCCGTGTTCTTTCTCTTCTGCGGCGGCCTTATGCTCGCCACAGGTGCCGGCTGGCTCTAGTGCCAGGCCGCGCACCTAACAATTCGTCCAAGCCGACGCCGCTTCGCGGCGCGGCTTAACTCAGGTGTTAGAGGGCACTGCCAGTGCGTCG
>NZ_BAAGAB020000145.1:0-1777 GCF_047159895.1 Lysobacter xanthus | reverse complement strand
ACGTACGCGCCGGCCGACCGCTATCGCACCGACCTCGTCGCGACCGCGCTGGTGCCGGTGAAGAATTCGACCGCGCCCGCGATGGCGCTGGCGCGCGGACATGGCGAGTGCGAGGGGCCGCAAGGGGCGCAGGTCGGCGCCGGGGCGGAGGTCGAACGCGGCGAGGATCGAACACATGGCGGGTCTTCCTTTTTCGGAGGGCTGAAAACGAAGAAGCCCGCACTTCTCAGTGCGGGCTTCGTGGACGATTGAGCGTGGATGCTGCGCGCTAATCGCCGGCCCGCGGAAGGCTGGCGTTATTGCGATTGTTGTTGGCGGCGCACGCGGCCACGCGCCCGTTGCGGGCGGCGTTCGAGGCGGCGGTGCGCGTGGAGGTCATGGCCCGATCCTGCCCGCGATCCGTGTGCGGCACAAGCGGCCGGGGCGCCGTTCGTCCACCGGCGTGCGCCCGACCCGCGAAGCCCGGCATCGCGACGATCAACTCGTCGAAGGCGCCGGCGATGCCGCGGGCACGCGCCGCACGGCCTCGGCGACCCGTGCGAGATCGTCCACGAGCGAGCGGTAGGCCTCGTCCTGCACGTGCGCGGGCTGGCGCAGCACCCACGAGGGATGGACGGTAGCGAGTATCTGCGCGCCCTCGCCTGTCGCCTGCCATCGGCCGCGGTCGCGCATGAGCGCGAAGCCACTGCCGAGGAGTGCATTCGCCGCGGTCGCGCCGAGGCAGACCACGCGTTCCGGACGGATCGACTCGAGCTCGCGCCGCAGCCAGCCGCGACATGCCGCCTGCTCCGCGGCGTTCGCGCGCACGTGCAGCCGTCGCTTGCCGCGCAGCTCGAACTTGAAATGTTTCACCGCATTCGTGAGGTAGAGCGCATCGCGGTCCAGACCGGCATCGGCGAGTGCGCGGTCGAGCAGGCGGCCCGCGGGGCCCGTGAACGGCAGGCCGCGCAGATCCTCCTCGTCGCCCGGCTGCTCGCCGACGACGACGATGCGTGCATCTCGAGGTCCCGTGCCGGGCACCGCCTGCGTGGCCGGCGCCCACAGGGGACAGGCCCGGCAGGCGCGCACGGCGTCGTGGACCGCGTCGATGCCGCTGCCGACGGACAACGCCGCAGGCGACGGCGCGGGCACGCGACGGCGTGCCGGCTCCGGCGCCCGCGCCACCATCGCGGCAACCCGCGGGGCGGCATCGCGCATCAGCCCCGGCAGCTCGCGGGCCTCCGGCAGGTGTTTCCAGAACCGCGTCGGCATCTCCGCGCGCATCGCTTTCGGATTGAGCCGGGCGGGATTGAAGATGCTCGCGTAGTACCGCCGCCAGAGCGCCTCGCCATCGTCTTCGGCCGGCGCATCGGAGGCCATGCCGCCCGCGCCCATCGCGAGCGCCGTGCCGTCCCATACCGCGCGCCGGTAGGGCGTCAGGATCGCCCAGCGCATCCCGGCGAAGCGCTTCATGAAGAACGGCGCGACAAGGTCGACCACGTCGTGGTCGGGCTCGTACCACGCCACGAATACGCCGGGCTCGCCCGGCACTTCGCGGAAGCGCACGAAGGCCTCCATCTTGTGGGCGTCGCGGCGCACGGCTTTCTGCAATTGCAGCGCCCGTCGAACCTCGGGGTCGGTCTCGTGCTCGAGCAGCCGCGGCTCGCCGTTCACCAGCCGCCACAGCAGCGCATAGGGCAAGGCGTGCCGGCGCGGGTCGCGGTGGGCGAGCACGTCGCGCGCGAGGCGCAGGAACGCCCCCGGCACGGCGGGCGCGTCCGCGAGCACCGGCGCCTCC
>NZ_BAAGAB020000144.1:0-1798 GCF_047159895.1 Lysobacter xanthus | reverse complement strand
CGCGGCGCTCGGGCGCTGCCTCGGCGGATAGGTCAGAATCCATGTCCTCGCCCCCCGTCCCTGTCGAGATGACCGATCACGCCCCGGCCTCCCTGTTCGCCCGCCACGTCGAAGTGCTGCAGGCCCGCACCGCCATGGCGCTGGAGCGCGGCGGCTTCGATCACCTCGTGGTGCCCAGTGGCAACCTGCACTACCAGGTGTTCGACGATCGAGACTACCCCTACGCGGTGAACCCGCAGTTCAAGGCGTGGCTGCCGCTCACGCGCACGCCGGGAAGCTGGATCGTCGCGACCCCGGGCCAGCGGCCGAAGCTCGTGTTCCTGCAGCCGCGCGATTACTGGCATGTCGTCCCCCGGACGCCCAGCGGATGGTGGGTCGATCAGTTCGATGTCGTCGTGATCCGCACGCCGGACGAAGCCCGGGCGCACCTGCCCCCTCCCGGCAGGAGCGCGATCCTCGGCGAACCGCAGAGCGCGCTCGGCGATTATGCGCCGAACAACCCGGCCGCGGTCGTCGCCTACCTGGAATACCACCGCGCATTCAAGACGCCCTACGAGGTCGCGATGATGCGCGAGGCCTCCCGCATCGGGGTGCGCGCGCATCGCGCCGCGGAAGCCGCCTTCCGCGAGGGGCGTTCGGAATTCGACATCCACCTCGCCTACTGCGCTGCGGCGCGGCAGGACGCCAACGACCTGCCGTACGGCAACATCGTCGCGCTCAACGAGCACGGCGCCGTGCTGCACTACACCGAGCTCGACCGGGACGCGCCGGCCGCGTTGCGCAGCTTTCTGATCGATGCCGGCGCGAGCCACGGCGGCTACGCCTGCGACATCACGCGCACCTACTCCCACGACCGCACGGACGACTTCCAGACGCTGGTCGACGCCGTCGACGCCGCGCAGCGCGGCATGTGCGCACAGGTGCGTTCGGGCGTCGACTACCGCCGCATCCATCTCGATGCCCACCTCGCCCTCGCGCGGATCCTTCGAGACCACGGCGTGCTCCGCATGTCGGCGGAGTCGGCGGTGGAGACCGGCGTCAGCAGCACGTTCTTCCCGCACGGCATCGGCCACGGCATCGGCCTGCAGGTGCACGACGTCGCGGGGTTCGCCGCGAACGATGCGGGCGACGGTACGCTGCCGAAGCCCGAAGGCCATCCGTACCTGCGCCTCACGCGCACGCTGGCGCCGGGCATGGCGGTGACGATCGAACCGGGCCTCTACTTCATCGACATGCTGCTCGAGGAACTGCGCGAGGGCGCGCATGCCGACGCGGTCGACTGGGCGCGCGTCGAAGCGTTCCGCCCGTTCGGCGGCATCCGCATCGAGGACGACGTCGTCTGCACCGACGGCGAGCCGGTCAACCTGACGCGCGAGGCCTTCGCCGAGGGCTGATCAGCGGGCCACGGTGGCCAGGCGCATGCCCAGCCAGACCGCCGCGAGCCCGAGCGCGACGCTCGCGGCCACGTAGCTGCCCGCCAGGACGGCGTCGCCGCGCCGCAGCAGCAGCGTCGTCTCCAGACCGAACGCCGAAAACGTGGTGAAGCCGCCCAGCAAGCCGGTCACCAGGAACAGTCGCGCCGGGCCTTCCAGCCCCGGCATGCGTTCGGCCAGCGCGGCGAAGACGCCGATGAGCGCACAGCCCAGCACGTTGACCACCAGCGTGCCGAGCGGAAAACGGTGCGCCCCCGGCGCCGCGGCGAGCACGCCGCCGAGCAGGTGACGCGCGATCGCGCCGAGGCAGCCGCCGGCGCCCACGAGCAGCACCTCGCGCATGTCAGCCCGTCGGCTCCGGCACG
>NZ_BAAGAB020000143.1:0-1831 GCF_047159895.1 Lysobacter xanthus | reverse complement strand
CGTGGCATCGCCCAGCGCACGCCGCGCGCGGAGCCAGTCGTCGCCGCGGCCGTCGGGCAGGTTGGCGTCGACGACGAGCAGGTCGTAGGCGTTGCGGTCGGCGAGATCGCGCGCGGCGGCGCAGTCGGCCGCGGCGTCGACGTCCACGGGAACACGCTCGAGCGCGGCCTGTAGCCAGGCGCGGCTGACCGGATCGTCTTCGACGAGCAGCGCGCGGAGGGGTCGATGGTCCGTCATCGGAGGTCGGCGTCCTGTCGGTATCCTCGGGGTATGACCATCCTACGCGCGATGCGGGCGGTGCTGCTCGCGGGCCTCGTGCTCGCGACGCTGCCCGCGCACGCGCGGTCCGCCCAGGCGCGCATCGGCCGCGTGGTCACGCCCGTGGGCACCATGGCCGACGTGCGGGTCGATCTCGACTGGCCAGCGGCCGCGCGACAGGGCGCGATGCGCCTGCGCGCGCGCCGCGTCGATGCCCCCGCGCTTGCGCAGCGCTTCGCGGACGTCGACTGGCGCTGCGTGCTGCGCCGCGACGGTTGGGCGCGCTGGCGTTGCGAGGGGCCCGTGCGGACGGCGCGCGGCGTCCAGCAGCTCGCGGTCGCGTTCGACGAGCGTGGCCTCGACGCGACGCTGCGCAGCGGCGCGCGGAGCATCCGCCTGCATCGCGGCGACGATGGGCCCGACCTCACCCGCGTCGACCTCACGGCGATCCCGCTCGCCTGGATGCGCGGCCTGCTCGCAACGGCGTGGCCGGAGGCGCAGCTCAAGGCCGGCGAGGGCGATGCCCGACTCGCGGTGACGGCGCCCGGTGGCGACGTCCGAATCACCGGTCCGCTCGACCTTCGCGGCGTCGGCTTCGACACGCCGGACGGGCGCATCGCGGCCGAGAACATGGCTGCGCACCTCGACCTCGACCTTCGCTTCGGCGAGACCGATCGCGTCGGCCTGCGCGGACGCATCGGCGGCGGCGAAGCGCTGTTCGGCACCGCGTATCTCGCACTCGCCGGGCGCAGCGTCGACATCGCGCTCGATGCCGAGCAGTCCGGCAGCTGCTGCTGGCGCATTCCGAAATTTGAATGGCGCGACGACGGCGCGCTGAACGCGAGCGGCGCGCTCGCCTTCGGACCCGATGCCGCGCTGCGGTCCTTGCGTGCCGACGTGCGCAGCGACGACATCGGCAAGCTGCGCGAGCCCTATCTGTCGGGTTGGCTGGGCGCGGCCGGGCTCGGCGACCTCGCGATGCGCGGCCCGGCGTCCGGCCACGTGGAGGTCGCGAACGGTGCCTTGCAGGTCGTCGATGCGACGCTCGGCGGAGTCGACCTCGAGGACCCGAAGGGCCGGTTCGCCGTCGCCGGGCTCGAAGGCGATGCCCGCTACTCCGCCGGAGCACCCGTGCGCAGTGCCCTGCGGTGGACGTCGGCGCATGCCTACGGGCTCGCCTTCGGTGCGGCGCGGCTCCCGCTGGAGAGCGGCGCCGGCCGCCTCGCGTTCGCCGAGCCGGTGGACGTGCCCATGCTCGGCGGGCGCCTGCATTTCGACCACCTCGCCGTGCAGCCGGCCACGGCGGCCGCGGGCACTCGCGCGGATTTCGGGCTCGACGTCAGCGACGTCGACGTCGGCCAGCTGGCCGCGGCGCTCGGCCTGCCGGCGTTCACCGGACGACTGAGCGGTCGCATCCCGTCGGCGCATTACGAGGCGCAGCGGCTCGTCTTCGACGGCGGCCTCGGCATGGCGGTCTTCGGTGGGCGCCTCGACGTCTCGGCACTGGCGATGGAGCGCCCGTTCGGCGTCGCGCCCACGCTCAGCGCCGACATCGCCTTCGACGACCTCGACC
>NZ_BAAGAB020000142.1:0-1949 GCF_047159895.1 Lysobacter xanthus | reverse complement strand
CCCGGAAACTCTGCTGCTGGCGTCACAGATCGAGACATCGCTCGGCGACACGGCCGCTGCCGCGCGCTACGTTGCTCGCCTGCGGACGGAGTTTCCCCCGGACTCCCGTCCCAGTGGGGATCAACAATGACGATTGCGCACTCCGCCGGTGCTGCCGCCGGCGAGCGTTTGAAGCGGGCGCGTGAAGCGGCCGCGATCAGCCTGGCCGATGCCTCGGCCCGGCTCCGCCTGCCGGTCCGTACGCTCGCCGCCCTCGAAGCGGGCGAGTGGGAGCCGTTGGGGCCGCCCGTCTTCGTTCGGGGCCAGGCGCGCAGCTACGCGCGCCTGCTCGGCATCAACCTCGACGACGAGGCGCTGCCGAGCCCGTTCACGACGACCCAGATCCCGAGCCTCGTCAGCCATGCGCATGTCCCGCGCTATCGCTGGGTGGCCGAGAACCTCGCGCGTCGAGCGGTCTACATCGTGCTCACCGCCTCGCTCGTCGTTCCCGTATGGCTCGCCACGCGCGGCCACGACGGCGGCGCGGCGATCGCGTCCCTGGACGTCATGCCCGGCCAGGCCTCCGCGCAGCAGGCCGACGAACGCGTGCCGATGGTGGCGTCGATCGCGTCGCTGCCCGCGGCGCCGCCCACGGCCAGCGCGACGCCCGTGCAGATCCGGTTCAGCGGCGACAGCTGGGTGCAGGTGTTCGACCGCGACGGTGCGATCCTCGAAAAAGGTCTCGTCCGCGCCGGCGAGCAGCGCGGATTCGCCGAGCGCGCAGCACGGCTCGTACTCGGCAACGCGGCCGCGGTCCAGCTGAGCATCCACGGACAGTCCGTGGACCTCGCGCCGTTCACCCGAGCGAACGTCGCGCGCTTTACGTTATCCTCTGACGGTTCCCTCGCGCCGACCGCGAACTGATCCCGCCGCACGGCCGGACGGTCCGGCCGAACCGCGCGAGGCCCAGTCCTCAAGCGGTCCCTGCGCCACGCGCAGGGCGAGACAGCATGGCGATCGACGAACTTCTCGACGAACACGAACAGAGCCGACGCGTCCAGGAATGGCTGCGGCGCAACGGCGGTGGGCTGGTGGGCGGTGTCCTGCTCGGCCTCGCCGCGGTGGGCGGCTGGAAATGGTGGCAGCAGCGCCAGGCCGCCGAGCACATGCGCGAGGCGGACAGCTTCCAGACCGCCGTCGACGCGGTGGAGCGCGACGGGGCGAAGGCGGCGCCGCGCGTGGCCGGTCTCACCGGCACCTACCGCAGCCTGGCCGCCCTCCGCCTCGCGAAGGCGCAGGCCGACGCGAAGGACACGCCGGCGGCGATCGCGACCCTGCGGGGCGCCATGCCTGCGGATGCCGCGCTCAAGTCGGTGTTCGAGCGTCGCATCGCGCAGCTGCAGATCGATTCCGGCAAGGCCGCCGACGCCCTGAAGTCGCTCACGGGCAGCGACCCGGCGACGCTCGAACTCCGCGGTGATGCGCAGGTCGCGCTCGCACAGGCCGACGCGGCGCGCGAGTCGTATCGCAAGGCGCTGGCCGCCACCGACGTGGGCGCGCCGCAGCGTCGCCTGATCGAACTCAAGTACACCCAGGTCGGTGGCGTGCCCGCCCCGTCGCAGACTCCGTGAGGTCGCCCCCGATGATCGTTGACCGTTCCCCGGCTTCGCGCCGACTCGCACGCGTGGCCCTCGTGGCTGCCGCGGTGGTCGCGCTGTCCGGTTGCACCTCCGTCCGCGGCTGGTTTGCCGGCAAGGACTCGAAGAAGGCGGCCAAGCCGACCGAACTGACCACGATCACTCCCACGCTCAACGTCGCGCAGTTGTGGCGCGCCGACGTCGGCGGTGGCGAAGGCCGGCTGGGCCTGCGCCAGGGGCCGGTCGTCGACGGGGGCCGCGTCTATGCGGCCGCGGTGAAGGGCGGCGTCTATGCGCTCGACCTGCAGACCGGCAAGGCGGCCTGGCACTACG
>NZ_BAAGAB020000141.1:0-1962 GCF_047159895.1 Lysobacter xanthus | reverse complement strand
TCTTCCGATGGGAAGGAAAGGAGAGGGGGTTCGGGATGGGGGAAAGAGGAAGGGAGGAGGGGGATGGCCGCTCGCGAAAAGAGGGGGGGTTTGTGTCCAAATATCAGTGCGCGGCAGAGGCCGCGCTCCCGGCTCGGTGCCGGGTCAAGGAGGTCGTAATGCTTATCCTGACGCGGCGCGTCGGCGAAACCCTCATGATCGGCGACCAGGTCTCCGTGACCGTGCTCGGCGTCAAGGGCAACCAGGTGCGGATCGGTATCACCGCGCCGAAGGACGTGGCGGTTCACCGCGAGGAGATCTACCAGCGCATCCAGCGCGGCGGCGAGGCGCGCGACGAAGCCGTCGACGACGCGCAGGGCTGACGCATTGCCGCATCGCGGCCGGGGCGTTAACATCGCGCCCTCGCGGCGAAAGTCGCGGAGCAATTCCCGGAGACGTGCCCGAGAGGCCGAAGGGGCTCCCCTGCTAAGGGAGTATGGGGTCAAAAGCTCCATCGAGGGTTCGAATCCCTCCGTCTCCGCCAGTGGCACCGCTGCATCGGGTCGAGCAACGAAACGACACGATCAGCTGCGAAAACCATTGACGAACAATTCAGCGGACGTCATAATTTTTCGACTACGCGCCCGTAGCTCAGCTGGATAGAGCACCAGGCTACGAACTTGGGGGTCGGAGGTTCGAATCCTTCCGGGCGCGCCAGATAAAGCGGAAAGGCCGATGGGAAACCATCGGCCTTTTCGTTTGCGTGTTCGTTGGGAGCGTGGCCAACGGAGGGTGCAGTGCGGACGTCCGCCCGCGAGGCCAACTGGCGCGGGAAACCCGGGCGTTCGTGGCCCAGTGTCATGCAAGCGACGATGGCTGGAAGCGATCGCTTACGTCGCAGAACCGCGAACGTCGCTGAGTCGTGCCGCGTCAGTCCAGCAGCGCGTCCGCCACCGCGCGCGGTGCCTTCATCCACGCGAAGTGATCGGAGTGGGCGCCGAGGCGTGCGTCGTCGAGCGAGCGCACGGTGCTCGACGACGCACCGGTGCGGCCGACGAGGAAGTCCAGCGAGGCGCGCGGCGCGAGCCAGTCGCGCTCGAGCAGGACCGCGCGCACCGGAACGTCGAGCGCGGCGAGGGCGGGCTGCAGGTCGCCCATCGACGGGACGTCGTATCGCCCCGTCAGCCCGGTGCGCGACCATTCCCGGATCACGCTGCGCGCTTCGTTGCCGCCGAAGCCGATCCGCCGCCCGGGCAGCGTGCCGAACGCGCGCGACAGTCCGTCGAGGAACCGGTAGGCCAGCGGCAGCCCGTAACGCAGGGGCGCGGGGAAGACGCGCCAGTACGGCGCGCCGCTCGCGACCAGCCACAACGCCTGCGCACCGCCGGGCGACAGCGCAAGGCTGCAGGTCGCGAGTTGCCCGCCCAAGCTGTGGCCGCCCACGATCGCGTCAGGGCCGAACTCGCGCGCCGCCCAAGCGCGCGTGGCGGCGATGTCGCGTGTGAGCAGGTCGCGGTACGTCCAGTCGACGCGGCGCGAGGCGCGCAGGTTGCTGCTGCCGAAACCGCGCCATTCGTGCACCACGACCGCGACGCCACGCGATGCGAGCTCGCGCGCCAATGCCTCGTACGAGCGCGCCGGCACGCCCAGCGCGGGAATCCAGACGAGGACCCGGTCGACCTCCGCACCGCGCGCGACGAGCACCTTCCATTCATGCCCGTCGCCGGCGTCGACCGGCTGCCAGTGCACCTCGATGCTCACCGCATCGCGCCGAAGTGGTCGAGCACCGTGACGTCGCTGCGACCGGGCCGGTACCCCAGCGTCAGCGCATGATGGACATAGTCCGCCGCGAGCGCGCAGGCGGTAGACAGCGAGTGCCCGACCGCGAGGTTGGCGGCGATGGCCGAGGCCACCGATCCGCAAGACGCTCACCGGCGACCGTCGCGGCAAGGAATACCGGCTCGGCGACCGCGTGAGCATCGT
>NZ_BAAGAB020000140.1:0-2006 GCF_047159895.1 Lysobacter xanthus | reverse complement strand
ACTCCGAAAGTGCCGCCTAACAATTCGTCCAAGCCGACGCCGCTTCGCGGCGCGGCTTAACTCAGGTGTTAGGCCTCTTCGGAAAATGGATCGCAACCCCTACGAGCCACCCGGGAGCTCCCTCGGCGGAGAAAACGTACCCAGACCTATAGGGTTTCTCACCCACGGTCTTGGGCTTCCGGCGTTCCTCTTTGGCATGGTCGGCGTAGTCGTCAATCTCGCATCAGGTGACTTCATTGAGCGCGCCTCCGTAGAGCCCGCTCGCCTTGTTCTCGGGCTGTCGTTGGCGGGTGCGTCTTTGATCGCCGGCGGTGCGCTGTTTCAACTTCACCGGCTTAGTCTGCCCGCGTACGGCGCCGCGGCGATGCTCACGCTCCTCTCGGCTGGGTGGAATCGCACTTCGCTAGGCGTCGGCGCAGGGCTATTCGCATTGTTTGCGGCTGGATTCGTGTACAGCATGTGGCTGAACCGGCGGGGTCTCCTCGGAAAGAGGCCTAACAATTCGTCCAAGCCGACGCCGCTTCGCGGCGCGGCTTAACTCAGGTGTTAGGGTGCAGTGAGAGAACTTGTGCACTGGAAGAAAACCTTTGCGACCGCGGCCTTGGCTGTGGCGCTCACCGCCGGGGTGGCTTTCGCTAACGGGTTGAGTCTCGGCCTATGGCTCGACCGCATTCCGTCCGTAGATGACGCAATTCGATTCAGCCGCCTTACTCGAAACGCGGCCATAGTGGTCATCGTCGGACTGCTGTACTGGCGCCTATGTAGAACAGTGAATGCGCGGCCGCTGCTACATGTTGGTTTCGCGTGGCTTCTTGCGCTTGGGATGGATTTCTTGCTTGGAGCAGCACTGGCCTTCTTACTTCATCTTCCGTCCAACCCTGGCGCGGGCTTCGGCTACATCGTCTCCACGTTACTAGCGGCGCTATTCGGCTACGTCATTTATCGCCTGCTCCCTAACAATTCGTCCAAGCCGACGCCGCTTCGCGGCGCGGCTTAACTCAGGTGTTAGGTGCCGCACGAAAGTATGTCGCAGCCGCTAGTCCCTAATTGGCTCAAGTCCGCAGCCTTCACGGCATTTGTCGTGCTTTGGCTGTCAATGTGTAGCTACCGGTTTGTTAGCCCAACTGCACGGGCGGCTCGACAGACTCTCGAACATCTTTCCACGGCTCACGTGTCGGCGATCGTGTTAGAGCCAGCCGAAGACGATTCGCTCGTGCCCACTCGTGAGGTCATAACAGATCCAGCCTTGGTCGCTCGGTGGGTTGGCGCCGTGTCACCGCTGGAGAGCTACTTGCCTAACCATCCCAAGACCCAGAAATGCATGTTCGTCAGCTTCGTAACGCCAACACGAAAGGTAGGTGGCCGCCTGTGCACCGTCGCCGGCGGCAGACCCACTCTGGATCAGGCAAGCTCTATCCAAACCGGCTGGCACTACGGGTCGTACCTTTTGCCGAGAAGCACCAACCTTCAAGGTCTACTGTCAGCAAGTGAGCGCGCAACGGCGGCACCTAACAATTCGTCCAAGCCGACGCCGCTTCGCGGCGCGGCTTAACTCAGGTGTTAGGCCTCATGGACACAATTCTGGCGGTCGTAGACACAGTTCTGGCTGTCGTGTTCTCTGTGTCGCTTCTCGCGCTATTGCCCGCGTTTATCCTCGCTATCTACTCGGAGCGGAAAGTTTCGGCGCGCCTGAAGGAAGCGCACGGCCGGATCTGGACGGAGATAGCGCCGCTCCCATTTGCGCAGTCGAGCGTTTCCTCTCCCTTTGCGAAGTTCATCCTAGAACGTCGCTACTTGCAGCTCGGAGATGCCGAGCTGTCGCGGTTCGGGGAAGTCGCTCGTACTCAGCTGCGCATCGCAATCTGGGTGCTTCTGGCAACGATTCTGTCGGGAGTGTGTCGCACGCTGCTGGAAGAGCTAGCATGAGGCCTAACAATTCGTCCAAGCCGACGCCGCTTCGCGGCGCGGCTTAACTCAGGTGTTAGAGGGCACTGCCAGTGCGTCGC
>NZ_BAAGAB020000139.1:0-2065 GCF_047159895.1 Lysobacter xanthus | reverse complement strand
TCTCGTAGGCGATCTCGACCGCGCGCGTGACTTCGCTCGTGCTGAATTCCATGGTCGCCGAGGCATGCGCGCGGTGGATCGCCGCGAACAGCTCGCGCAGCCCGGAGCCGTGCTTCGCACTGATGCGCACCGACTCCGCCCATTCGACGAAGGACAGCTTGCGCGACAGCACCGACTGCGCCTGTTCGCGCTGGTACTCGGTCAGGCCGTCCCACTTGTTGATGGCCACGACGAGCGCGCGGCCGGCGTCGAGCGCGTAGCCGAGCACGGTGGCGTCCTGGTCGGTGATGCCTTCCGAGCCGTCGAGCATCACCACGGCCACCTGGCACTGCTCGATCGCCGCGAGCGTCTTGAAGGCTGAGAACTTCTCGACGGCCTCGTCGACGCGCGAGCGCCGTCGCAGGCCAGCCGTGTCGATCAGGCGGTAGCGGCGACCGTCGCGCTCCATGTCGACGGACACCGAGTCCCGCGTGGTGCCCGGCACTTCGGACGCGATCATCCGTTCCTCGCCGAGCAGGCGGTTGACCAGCGTCGACTTGCCGACGTTGGGGCGCCCGATGAAGGCGACGCGGATGCGCGTCGGATCCTCGTCGAGCACGGGCGAGGCGCCCTCTTCGGGCAGCTGCGCGTAGATGCGCGCGAGCAGCGCGTCGACGCCGTGCCGGTGCGAGGCCGCGACCGCGATGCGGTCCGTGAGCCCGTAGCGCGCGAACTCGTTGAGTGCCTGCGCCGCGTCGATGCCGTCCGTCTTGTTGACGACCAGCAGCGTCGGGCGGCCGGTGCGGCGCAGCCACTGCAGGATCTCGTCGTCGAGCCCCGACGGGCCTTCGCGACCGTCCACGACGAACAGCACGATGTCCGCTTCTTCGGCGGCGGCGCGCGCCTGCCGTGCGGTCGCGCCCGCGAGCCCTTCTTCCTGGCCCGCGATGCCGCCGGTGTCGACCACCGCGAACGCGGGCCGGCCTTCCGGGCGCGCCACGCCGTAGTTGCGGTCGCGGGTCACGCCGGGCTCGTCGTGCACGAGCGCATCGCGCGTGCGGGTGAGCACGTTGAACAGCGTGGACTTGCCGACGTTGGGACGACCGACGAGGGCGACGAGCGGCAGCATGTGCGGACCTCGGGGCTCTTGGAAAACGAACGGGCCGCGGGGTGGCGATGCCACCCGCGCGGCCCGGCGGAATTACTGCGCGCGGAAGGCCGTCAGGCCGCCGTCGACGTTCTGCACCAGCACGATGCCATCGGCCACGACCGGGGTCGCACGGATCGGGTCCTTGCCCGCGCGCATGCGCGCGGCGAACGCGCCATCGGAGAGGCGCAGCCAATGCACGTAGCCGTCGAGGTCGCCCACGACCGCGGCCTCGCCGGCGATCGCCGGGGCCGTGACGTCGCGGCGCAGCAGCGCCGGCTGCTGCCACAACGCGCCGCCACCCTGCTTGTCGAGCGCGAACACGCCGCCGTCGGCCTCGGTGACCACCACGCGGTCGGTGCCGACCGCAGGCCGACCCGGGCCGCCGTGTTCGGCCGCCCACAGTGCGCGCCCGTTCGGCGCATCGACCGCGACGGTCGAGCGCTTCAGGCTGGTAGCGTACAGCGTGCCGCCCTCCAGCACGGGCGAGCCGTCCACGTCGGACATGCGCTCGAGCTCGTTGCGACCTTCGGGCTGCCCGATCGGCAGGTCCCACAGCGGCCGGCCGTCGTTCGCCGCCAGCATCGTCAGCGTGCCGTCGTCGTTACCGACGAAGACGACGCCGGGACCCGCGGTGACCGCATCGTTGCCGCGCGCGGTGAGACTCGGCAGATCGTGGTTCCAGAACCAGCGACGCTCGCCGGACGCCGCATCGAACGCGGTGACGCGACCGTCGACCGAACGCACGTACACGCGGCCCTGCGTGATCGTCGGCGCGGCGACCACCTCGTTGCCGACCTTCGCGCGCCACTTCTCGGCGCCCGTGGCGGCATCCAGCGCCACCACGTCGCCTTCCAGGCCGCCCACGACCACCAGGCCTTCGCCGACGCCGGGGCCGCCGGAGATCTGCAGCTTGCTCTCGTAGTGCCAGGCCGCCTT
>NZ_BAAGAB020000138.1:0-2299 GCF_047159895.1 Lysobacter xanthus | reverse complement strand
CCCTCGACGTGGTTGTGCCGCCTAACACCTGAGTTAAGCCGCGCCGCGAAGCGGCGTCGGCTTGGACGAATTGTTAGCCCTCAGCCCACCACGGCGCCCAACTTGAATATGGGCACGTAAAGGGCGAAGACACAAAGTGGAACCAAGACGAAAAGCGTTGCGAGACCGCCCAATAGGGTGAGCCTGAAACGAGCGAGGGAAGTGGAGCGCGTTGCATATGTAGCTAGCGCAGCAGGCACAAGCCACAACGCCAAATAGTAGTGGACTAGCCAGCGCGACAGGACAGGCAACTCAGCTCCGAAGCCCTTGAACACCTCCGCAAACTGGGGAACTGCAATTGAGCAGGCGAGCGCCGGAACAGTTGCTAGAGCTACCCCCGCGGTCGCTATGGCTCGACGCCCCGTACCAATCCTAGGCTGCGGAAGAGCTGATGATGGAGAGCGATACGGGTTGTCCATGAGGGCTAACACCTGAGTTAAGCCGCGCCGTGAAGCGGCGTCGGCTTGGACGAATTGTTAGGCCACGCCCGAGTTCGGGAACTGCGGCGGCGAACGCCTAACTGCCAGGCGCGATAGTACGACGACCCGGGATAAGGATGGCGCGGCCCGCCCGGCGCCGAAGGTGACAGCGGCGAGCGCGACGTGTGGACGCGGCTGCTGCCCGCAAGCGATGCGGCGGGACCGACGGGCGCGGCGGGGACGGCGCTTGCGGAAAGCTCGCATGGAGCTGTAGCCGAAAGGCGGATCAGCGGGCGAGCCAAGTGGCCGCTTTGTACAAGAGCTGCACGTTGCCTGGAACCGCAGTGCGAGGCCTAACACCTGAGTTAAGCCGCGCCGCGAAGCGGCGTCGGCTTGGACGAATTGTTAGCTGCCAGCTATAGCAGCTCGTACCCGAACACTCTAACGAGTGCAGGAAGCCCGCGGGCGATCAGGGACGCCAGCAGCGCGGCGACAAAGGCCCACCGCCATATTTCACATTTGAGGCCCGCGCGGTCAAGGCGTTGTTCCGCTGCAGCTCGCAGCTTGCTCGCCGCCTCCTCGAGGTTTGCGATTCGATCTTCGACCGTTTGAGTTGCGCCGGTGGGCAGAACGTGGATTTCTTTGGTGCCCTGAAGCCGTGCCACCTTTGCAGCGTTTACCTGGCGGGAGAATTCATCGCCATGCGCGAGCTGCTCGCGGATGAGTGGCTCCCACTCAAGGTAAGAGAGAGCCACTAGCCCCGACAGGGCGAATAGCACCCAGCCAAGCAGCTCAAAGATGGTTTGAACGGCGCCGCCGAAGGTGGCGGTCTGGATCGATGCAGCGAGAAGCGTAAATACCAGCGCCACGAAGTAGTAGCGGAACTGCCCCTGCAGGCGTTCGGCCGCTTCTAGCTGCTTAGTCAATGGCGACGCATCTGTCATGGCAGCTAACACCTGAGTTAAGCCGCGCCGCGAAGCGGCGTCGGCTTGGACGAATTGTTAGGCCTAAAGCCCCGGAAGGGTGCGCACATACTTGCCGTTGGAGGTGAAGAGATCAATGTGCTCGTCGCCGAAAACGAAGGCGCACTGGGGCGGCGTGCCGGAAATGTGGGCAAATGTGACGTGTACGCCAATCGTTCCGTCCGGGTAAGTGCGGGTGCCAAATCCGCAAGAGATATCGGGCTCTGCGCAACGCGCGGTAGTCCTTCGCTTTACGTTCGCGAGCGAGGCTGCCTCGGCATTCGACAGTTTCACCGCCGCTGGGCGTTTCGGGAAGCAGTGGAGCTTCGGTTGTGGCGCTGGCCGCGAGCAGCCGGCCAGTGCAATGGCTGTGGCTACTACAAGCGCGATGCTCTTCCCCATTAGGCCTAACACCTGAGTTAAGCCGCGCCGCGAAGCGGCGTCGGCTTGGACGAATTGTTAGGCCAAGCTTGAACTCGCCCGGAGCGGCGAGCAAGCCGACGCGAGTGCCGCGCCGAGGCGAGAGGCAGCTTCCGGGGCGGGGGAGGGTTGGCGGCCGGCTTTTTCCGAATGCAGCCGAAGTCATGAGCGCCGCCACCCACCGACGCCCGGCGCATCCGGAGGTCGCGCTCACGAGCGCGATGTTGAGCGTCGGCTGCGTTCGAGGTCGAGCGCGAGAATCAGGTGGGACGTGCGGCGGCGCAGGCGCCTGCGTTGCAAACGCGAGCTGTGCTCTGCGTGAGGTGCAGCCCGAAGCACGAAGACGCCGCTTCGCGACCCAGCTGATCTGGGAACCGACCGAGGCCTAACACCTGAGTTAAGCCGCGCTGCGTAGTGCAGGCTTTGCAGTGGCAAGCTCTACCTGCCACTGCAAAGCCG
>NZ_BAAGAB020000137.1:0-2387 GCF_047159895.1 Lysobacter xanthus | reverse complement strand
TTGGCGATCATCGGGTCGTAGAAGATCGTCACCGTGTCGCCTTCGACCACGCCCGAGTCGACGCGAACCCCGTCGCCCGCCGTAGGCAGCCGCAGACGCTCGAGGCGCCCGGAGCCCGGCAGGAAGCCGGCGTCGGGATCCTCGGCGTACAGCCGCACCTCGATCGCGTGACCGCGCTGCACCAGCGCATCCTGCGCGAGGGGAAGCGGCTCGCCCGCCGCGACGCGCAGCTGCCATTCCACGAGGTCCAGCCCCGTCACCATCTCGGTGACCGGGTGCTCCACCTGCAGGCGCGTGTTGATCTCCATGAAGTAGAAACCGCCGTCGGGCGCGACGATGAACTCGACGGTGCCGGCGTTGACGTAGTCGATCGCACGCGCCGCCTGCACCGCGGCATCGCCCATCGCACGCCGCAACCCGGGCGTCAGGAAGGGCGAGGGCGATTCCTCCAGCACCTTCTGGTAGCGACGCTGCGCGGAACACTCGCGTTCGAACACCGAGAGCGTGTTGCCGTGGCGGTCGGCGAACACCTGGATCTCGATGTGTCGCGGCGTCTCGATGTAGCGCTCGAGCAGCACGCGGTCGCGGCCGAAGGCATTGCGTGCTTCGCGCTGGCAGCTCTCGAGGTTCGGCAGGAACTCTTCGGACGTGCGCACGATGCGCATGCCCTTGCCGCCGCCGCCGTGCGCGGCCTTGATCATCAGCGGATAGCCGATGCGATCGGCTTCGCACTGCAGCAGGTCGGGCGACTGGTCTTCGCCCGTGTAGCCGGGCACCACGGGCACGCCCGCGGCCTGCATCAGCTCCTTCGCGCCGGCCTTGCTGCCCATCTTGCGCATCGACGTGCCGGGCGGGCCGATGAAGGCGATGCCCGCGGCCTCGACCGCGTCGGCGAAATCGGCGTTTTCGCTGAGGAAGCCGTAGCCGGGATGGATCGCCTGCGCGCCGCTCTTCAGCGCGACGTCGAGGATC
The DNA here is from genome assembly GCF_047159895.1 of Lysobacter xanthus. Lineage (NCBI taxonomy): Bacteria > Pseudomonadati > Pseudomonadota > Gammaproteobacteria > Lysobacterales > Lysobacteraceae > Lysobacter > Lysobacter xanthus. The sequence continues at coordinate 1,415 of NZ_BAAGAB020000137.1, read as the reverse complement.
GCGTCGCCGCGCAGGTACGACTCCTGCGGGCGCGACTCCCCGATGCGGTAGGCCTCGTCGGCCTGGCGCACGTGCTGGGCGTCGGCGTCGGCGTCGGAATACACGGCGACGGTGCGGATGCCGAGCGCGCGGCAGGTGCGGATCACGCGGCAGGCGATCTCGCCGCGGTTGGCGATCAGGATCTTGTCGAACATGTCAGGGGCACCAGCCCGGCGAGCGCTTTTCGAGGAAGGCGCCGAGGCCTTCTTGGCCCTCGGGCGAAACGCGCAGGCGCGCGATGAGGTCGGCATTGTCCGCGTCGTGGCGGTCGCGATCGGCATGCGAGGCGACGCGGCGCACGAGCGACTTCGCGGCGGCGGTGGCCACCGGCCCGGCTTTCAGCAGCAGGTCGACCTGGCGCTGCACGGCGGCGTCGAGCGCCGCCTCATCGTCGACCACCTCGTGGATCAGGCCGATGCGACGCGCGGTCGCGGCATCGAACAGTTCCGCGGTGGCGAACCAGCGTCGCGCCTCGCGCGCGCCGATCGCCTCGACGACGTAGGGCGAGATCACCGCCGGCAGCAGGCCGAGCCGGCTCTCGGTGAGCCCGAAGCGCGCGCCGGCCGTGGCGATCGCGATGTCGCAGCAGGCCACGAGCCCGACGCCGCCCCCGAAGGCCGCGCCCTGCACGCGCGCGATGGTCGGCTTGGGCAGCTCGTCGAGCGTGCGCATGAGGCGGGCGAGGCCAAGCGCGTCGTCGCGGTTCTCGGCCTCGCCGGCGGCGGCCATGCCGCGCATCCAGTTGAGGTCCGCACCGGCCGAGAAGGAGACGCCTTCGCCCTCGATCACCACGACGCGGACGTCGGGATCGCGGCCCACCGCGTCGAGCGCGCCGGTGAGGGCGGCGATGACCGTGGCATCGAAGGCGTTGTGGAGCTGCGGCCGGTTCAGCCTCAGGCGCGCGACCGCGCCGTCGCGCAGGTGGAGCAGGGGATGGCTCATGGGCGAGGGGACGGCGGAGAGCCCGTGATGATAGCCCGTCGCCCCGCTGCGGCCGGTGGGGCCCCGGAGCGCAGCGGCCGCTGAACCGCCGCGTGGGAGGCGGCCGTCGCGCGACTGCGGGTGCTAGAATGAGAACAATTCCCATTTGGGACGCGGTGTCGACGTGAGACTGTCCGAGCTGCCCTTCCGTACCGCGGCGACCGTGCTGGCCGTGGAGGACGCCGTCCCCAACGACGCCGTCGCGCGACGCCTGCGCGAGCTCGGCTTCGTGGCGGGCGAGGCGGTCGAGGTCGTGGCCGCCGGCCCGATCGGCGCGGAACCGCTGCTGGTCCAGATCGGCTTCACCCGCTTCGCCCTCCGCCGGCGTGAGGCCGACCGCGTGGCGGTCCGGCTCGCGTCCGACGTCGCCGCACGCCCGGCGTCGCGCCGCCCCG
>NZ_BAAGAB020000136.1:0-2402 GCF_047159895.1 Lysobacter xanthus | reverse complement strand
GTCGCCACGACGTGGATGCTGTCGCTGGCCGGGCAGGGGCTGCTGGTGCGGTATCGGCGGCTCGGCCTGCACCGCAGGCTCGGGCGGGTGGCGGTGTTCGCCGTGGCGCCGTTGTTCGTCGCGTCCGGCCTGCTCGTGGTGCAGGACATGGCCAGGGGCGGCAATCCGTTCCAGGCCGCATTCGGCGCGCGGCTCGCCTTCGTCGACCTGGTCGCAACGCTGGCGTTCGTCGCCTGCGTGGTCATGGCGATGCGCGACCGGCGGAGGGTGCAGCGTCATGCGCGCTGGATGGCCTGCACCGCGCTGCTCCTGCTGCCGCCCGCGCTGGGTCGGCTGGCACCGCTGCTGCCCTTCGTGGACTCGTTCGACCGCGCGTTCCACGCGGCGTTCGTCATGACCGAACTGGTGCTGCTCGCGCTGCTGCTGGACGATCGTCGCAGCGGGCAGAAGCTCGCGCCTTACCGGTTCCTGTTGGGCATGACCGTGGTGCAGCACCTCGGCTTCGCCTTCGTCGAGCGCCTGCCGGCGTGGCAGGCCTTCGTGCATGCGCTGGCGGGCACGGCGGCCTGACCGCCGCTCAGCCGTCGACGATCGGGGCCACCCATTCGGTGATGCAGGCCAGCACCGCTTCGGCATCGGCGCCGCGCGCGACGCAGTAACCCTTCATGCCGAGCGCGAGGACGAACTCGGGGCTCAGGCAGCCGAGATCCAGCTCGGCGTCGCCGAGTTCGGTCAGCCGCCCGTGGTATTCGGGCGGGAAGCTTCCTTGCAGATGGATCGGAAGCACGACGGTGGCGCCGTCCTCCCGATTGAAAACCTTGATCCGCATGGGCTGCACGAAGGTGTGTTGAGGCGGTGTGAAGCTATAGGTCCGGGGTCGCCGGCACAAGCGACCGTTGCCCAAACCCCGTCATGGACGCGTGCACGACGGCCGCTCGACCGTCCCCTGTTCAGCTTGCCGGGGCAGGCGGGCGCGCGAGGAGCGCCTGCAACCAGTGCGTGGTGTCGGCGCGCATGGCGTGCGTCATCTCGTGCCCTGCGTCGTACAGGCGGATCTCGGCGGCGATGCGGGCCTCGTCCAGGCGCCGGTGCGCCGCTTGCGCGCCATCGACCGGCAACGTCTCGTCCGCACGCCCGTGCACCACGAGCGCCTCGAGATGCGCGAGTCTCGGGTCCGGCGCGATGCGCTCGGCATATTCCGGCATCAGCCGGCCCGACAGCATCGCGAACGCGCCGACGCATTCCGGTTCCGTCAGCGCGACGGTCGCGGCCAGCACGCCGCCCTGGCTGAAGCCGCACAGGACGGTGCGCGAGGGCGGAACATCGAAGCGGTGCTGCAGCGCCCGCACGAAATCGACGAGGCGCGTGCGTGCCTCTTCGGCCTCGTCCTCGACCACCTGCGGCTCGTCGCCGCCGAGCCCCACCCGGAACCAGCCCAGGCGCTCGCCGCCGATCGTGCGGATGCCGCGGGGCAGGGCGACCACGGTTCCGTCCGGCATGGCGGCGCCGATGGATGCGAGCTGCGATTCGTCGCCACCGACGCCGTGCAGCAGCACGAGCAGCGACGTCGGCCGCGACGGCTCCGGCTGCAGCAGGCGGAAGGCAAAGGCGTAATCGGGGGATTCGACGAGGTCGCCGGGCTCGGGCATCGGGATCTCCTGCGGGCGACGCGAGTCTCGTCGTCCGGCGACGCCGGGCGGGTGAAGGCGTCGCGCCCCGCGTCCGGCTCGTCCAAACTTCCGCTAACGCCAGGAGCGCCCGCATGCAAACCGTCCACGTCGACCACCCGCTGGTGCAGCACAAGCTCGGCCTGATGCGCCGGGCCGACCTCGGCACGAAGGACTTCCGCGAGCTGGCCTCCGAAGTCGCCGCGCTGCTGGCCTACGAGGCGACGGCCGACCTGCCCACGGAGGAGGTCGAGGTGGAGGGCTGGGCCGGCCCGGTGCGCGTGCGCCGCATCGCGGGCCGCAAAGTCACCCTGGTGCCGATCCTGCGCGCGGGGCTGGGCATGCTGCCCGGCGTGCTCGCGCAGATCCCGGCGGCGAAGGTCGGCGTGGTCGGCCTGCAGCGCGACGAGTCGACGCTCGATGCCGTCGGCTACTACGAGAAGCTGGTGGGCGACCTGGGCGATCGCGTCGCGCTGGTGCTCGATCCGATGCTGGCCACGGGTGGCACGCTCGTCGCGACCATCGACCGCCTCAAGGCGGCCGGCGCCACCCGGATCCGCGCGCTGTGCCTTGTCGCCGCACCGGAAGGCCTGCGGGCGGTGGCGGCGCGGCATCCCGACGTGACCGTCTACACGGCGGCGATCGATGAGCGCCTCGACGCCGCCGCCGGGCTCGCCGTGCGCACCAGTGCGGGCGTGGCCGCGATCCAGCCGGTCGACCGCCGCCTGCAGGACC
>NZ_BAAGAB020000135.1:0-2425 GCF_047159895.1 Lysobacter xanthus | reverse complement strand
TCCCTGGGCCCGAGAGCGGGCGCTTGAGCCGTCCAGTAGCAGTCGTAGGCTGCATTCTGTTGTTTGAGCGGCCCCACAAGAGGACGCGAACGAGAACTCCCGACGCCCGGTACCGCGAGAAGAAGAACCAGTGCTGCGACCGCTACTACTCTCACGTCAGCCCCCTAACACCTGAGTTAAGCCGCGCCGCGAAGCGGCGTCGGCTTGGACGAATTGTTAGCGCACGCCCGCTGATTGGCAGTTGTGATCACGCCAATTCGCGAGAAACCGGCTGCTTCCAAAGCCTGCGCCAGTTTGAGCACAGCGATTCGGGAAGAACCGCGGCACATAGCAATGTTCACCGGCACACTGGGCGAGGCGCCAAGCGACGCGACTAGTTCCGGCATTGACCTGACTTGGCCGTCGAGCGCGAAGCCACGCGCGGGCAGGGCATAGACGGTGCGGGCGGCAACGCCTTCGTGCCGCGGCGTGCAGGCAGCTACCAACGTAAGCATTGCGACAACTGCGAGGATTTTCACGTGGGCGCTAACACCTGAGTTAAGCCGCGCCGCGAAGCGGCGTCGGCTTGGACGAATTGTTAGGTGCCAGCCTCATTCCGGCCACGGCCCCCAAGTCTTTTGAGCAAAGTGATACGCCCTGCCGTCGAATACGCCGAGGTCGTACCACATGAATGGTGCGCCCTCGTTCAGATAGGCCAGGCGCACCGGGCCATCGTCTCGCCGGACGCCTGCGTCGGTGAGGCGCTGTGGATATTGGCCAAAGCGAAGCTTGTACGCATCTACGGCCTCGATCACGGCGGCGGTTTGACGAACCAACCGATAGTGCTGGATGCCCGCAAATGACCCGCCGAGAGCGGCCGCGCGCACACATATGAATACGGCGCGCTGACGCGAGCTTGCTCCGTTAGCTGCGAGTCGCGAGACAAGGGGCGCAAAGCCTAGAGCGACGATGACTGCCGCAGAGCGCGGCAACAAAGACCACATCGCGAGTGCGATCGCGACGGCCATGACGGCAACTCCAAGGGCGGCTGCGAGCGCGAACTTCCGCATATGGCACCTAACACCTGAGTTAAGCCGCGCCGCGAAGCGGCGTCGGCTTGGACGAATTGTTAGGCCACATGCCGTGGTGCCTTTGCGGTGATGAACAGCGCGAATTGCGCGCACGCCACGCCGAGCAAGCCCGATTGGATTCCGAATAGGAGAGCGTCACGTACGTGGTGCGGGTGGACGGCCACCCACAACACACTGAAGGCGAAGTAGAAGACTACAGCCAAGACTCCGCGGGCAGGCCGCATGTTCTTCAAGCCCCGCAGGAGTCTTTCCAGTAGCAGGCCAACCACAGCCGCGGTGGCGGCGCCGATCACAAGCACGATCAGCAGGCTGTGCCATTTGTCCGCACTCACCAGAAACCCTCCTATGTGGCCTAACACCTGAGTTAAGCCGCGCCGCGAAGCGGCGTCGGCTTGGACGAATTGTTAGGGCGCGCGCAGTAATAGAAGGCCAGCCCAGACACGAGCCCGAAGAACGCGCCAATCAAAGCAGTGCGCCAGACAGCAACATTGGGCGAGAACAAGCCTGCGGCCAAACAGGCGAGCACGGTTCCGACGAGCACGGCGGTGGTGCACACCGGCAATGCGCGATAGAGGCCAGCGCGGGCGAGCAGCTTCACCGCGGGAACGGCGACGAAAATCATCCCAAGGTAGCAAGTGGCAAAGCCGAACAGGACCGAGAAGCCCAGCCACTTCACGACTCCTGCGCTAGGTGACTCCCCGATGAGACCCACTGCCATCCATACGGCATAGATGAGCGTGGGTGCAGCCGACCCGTACAAGGCGTTCTTTGTAAATAGCCTAACGTGCAGCGGACTAGCCATAGCGCCCTAACACCTGAGTTAAGCCGCGCCGCGAAGCGGCGTCGGCTTGGACGAATTGTTAGGCCTCATCCTACGAGAAGATCAAACACCTGGCTGCCGATCGATAGATCTGCCCGGTAGAGCTCGGTATAGCCACACTTGCGACAGCTGATGTACTTGAACTTCTCGGTGGACAGCTCAAAGGCCGCAGAGAACATGCCGCCCGCGCCACGAAGTTCGCCAGCGACATAAAGATGGTGATCGCACTTAGGGCAGCGAAATTCCGACATTGCGCGGACAGCCTCCGAGTTTTGGTAAGCCGTGAAGTGGCGCTCCGCCACGGCCGCGCTGGCTGTATCGGGGCAGCCGCATGTCGGGCACGTATGCGCACCTGCCGGGCAAGGGTTGTTACAGGAACTGCAGCGCCAATCGTAGGTTGCCATGAGGCCTAACACCTGAGTTAAGCCGCGCCGCGAAGCGGCGTCGGCTTGGACGAATTGTTAGAGGGCACCGACACGGCTATGCCAGCTGTGCGTTTCTGTAAGGCTGCCATGGTATTCGCGCTCTTCCGTGG
>NZ_BAAGAB020000134.1:0-2427 GCF_047159895.1 Lysobacter xanthus | reverse complement strand
AAGGTGGCGACGAAATGGGCGGAGAACCTGCTCGCCTCGATCGACCGCAGCCGTCGTACCACGCTGGAGCGCCTGTTGTTCGCACTCGGTATCGAACACGTCGGCGAGAGCACGGCGAAGGCGCTCGCCGCCGCGTTCGGTTCGCTCGAGTCCGTGCGGCGCCTGCCGTGGCCGCTCTTCCGCACCGTGCCGGACATCGGCGGCGAGGTCGCACGCTCGCTCGGCCATTTCTTCGACCAGACGGGCAACCAGGCCGTGATCGACGCGCTGCTCGAGCGCGGCGTGCAGCCCACCGACGAGCATGCGCCGAGCGCGAAGCTGCGGCCGCAGCTCGACGTCGCGACGTTGCTCGTGGACCTCGAAATTCCCAAGGTCACCCGACTGCGCGCGGAGCAGATCGGGGTGCTCGCGCCCGCGGACGTGCCCGGTGCGACGGTGGATGTCATGGTGGCGGCGGGCGTGCCGCAGGCCGTTGCGCAGTCGTTCGCCGAGTGGCGGGACGGCACCGGCCACGGCGCGCTGCTCGCGGCTTCGCTGGATGCACAGGCACGACTTCGGGGTCAGCTGCCCGCGGACGTCGTCGCCCCCGGCGGGCCACTCGAGGGTCGCAGCGTGGTGCTGACCGGCACGCTCGGCGCGATGACGCGCGAAGAAGCCGGCGCCCGACTGGAAGCGCTCGGCGCGAAGGTGTCGGGTAGCGTGTCCAAGAAGACCGCCGTCGTCGTGGCGGGCGAAAACGCGGGCTCCAAGCTCGCGAAGGCGACCGAACTCGGCGTCGATGTCTGGGACGAGGCGAAGCTGCTCGCCTTCCTCGCCGAGCACGGCTCGGCGTGACCGCCCCTCGAGTCGACTGGCGGCCGTCGGCGGATCTGGCGGCGCTGCGCCTTCGCGCTTCGGTGAACCGACGGATCCGCGAATTCATGGCGGCGCGGGGCGTGCTCGAGGTCGAGACGCCGGCGCTGTCGCGGGCCGGCACCACCGATCGGAACATCGCATCCTTCAGCGTCGATTTCGGCGGTCGCACGGACGGCGCGCCGCGCACGCGCTGGCTGCGCACGTCGCCGGAGTTCGCCCTGAAACGGCTGCTATCCGCAGGCATCGGCGACTGCTATGAACTCGGCCGCGTGTTCCGCGACGGCGAGGCCGGCGGTCGTCACAATCCCGAATTCACCATGCTCGAGTGGTACCGTCTGGACATCGACCACGTCGCGCTGGCACGCGAGGTCGCCGAACTCGTGGAGGCCTGCCTGTCGCTGGTGGGGCGCACGGCGAGCGTCGTCGAGACCACGTATGGCGCGCTCTACCACGCGCACCTCGGCGTCGATGCACACCGCGACGGCATCGAGCGCTTGCACGAGGCGCTGGGCGACGTGCGGATCGACCCCGAGGGCCTGACGCGCGACGACTGGCTCGACCTTCTGATGACCCATCGCATCCAGCCGACGTTCGCCGACGACGTGATCACCGTCGTGCACGACTACCCGGCGTCGCAGTGCGCGCTCGCCCGCGTACGCGCGGGCGATCCGCCGGTCGCCGAGCGCTTCGAGCTCTACCTCGGCGCGCTCGAGCTCGCGAACGGGTATCACGAACTGGCCGACCCGTCCGAACAGCGTCGACGCTTCGAGCGCGACGTGTTGCACCGCAGCGAACGGGGCTCGACGCCGGTGCCTGCGGACGACGCACTCCTGGACGCGCTGGCCGCCGGCTTTCCGGCCTGTGCCGGCGTCGCGATGGGCGTCGATCGCCTGCTCATGGCCATGCTGGGCACGCCGCGGATTGCGGACGTGCTGGCCTTCGACTTCGGCCGCGCATGAATCGTTGCAAACGATCGGCGGGCGGAACCGGTCGAGTCGACCGCCGTTCACCGGATGTGGATACAGTCGGTCGGCAGTAACCGGATCGAGAGGATCGCCATGCGCCTGGTTTCGATGTTCGTCGTCGTCCTCGCCGCCGCGGTGTCGTGGCCCGCACAGGCATGGCGGGGCGACGCACCGCCCGACGGCCAGACGCTCCGATGCGAATCGAACGACGGCCGCACGCGGGAGTGCGCGGTCGACGCGACCGGTGGCGTGCGGCTTCTCCGCCAGCTGTCGAAGGCGCCCTGCATCGAGGGCCAGAGCTGGGGCCGGATGCGCCACTCGGTCTGGGTCACCCAGGGCTGCCGCGGCGAGTTCCTCGCGATGTCGAGCGGACGCGGCTACGGCCGCGACTGGGGCGATGTCGGCTCCCGGCAGCCGGACGTGCTGCGCTGTGCGTCCGAGGACGGGCGCTGGAAGCACTGCAGCGCGGACGTGCGCGGTGGCGTCGACCTGATGCGTCAGGTGTCGCGCAACCCGTGCATCCGCGGTCAGTCGTGGGGCGTCGACGGTGGCGGCGTCTGGGTCAACGGTGGCTGCCGCGCCGAGTTTCGGGTGGGCTCGTCCGGCC
>NZ_BAAGAB020000133.1:0-2454 GCF_047159895.1 Lysobacter xanthus | reverse complement strand
GGATACACTTCTGCCTAACAATTCGTCCAAGCCGACGCCGCTTCGCGGCGCGGCTTAACTCAGGTGTTAGCGCCCACCACCGATTCTTCCTAGAAGTCACAGCGGCTTCTCGCGCCGTCCTTGTTTCGTTCGTCCGGCCGGCGTCTTGTGGTTCCGCGCCTGAACGCAACATCCTTATCGCAAGCCCTCTGCCCTGCCTTCGCGCCCGCGCGTAGTCGCACGCCGTCGTCTTCGCCTTCGCGCTCCAGCGCCTCGCGGATGCGAGCCGTGGCATTCTTCGCACCGGGAGGTTCGGGCACGCGCGGCAAGTTCGTGTGGGCTCTAACTAGTCGTTCAACCCGACGCCGCTTCGCGGCGCGGGTCAACTCCGGTGTTAGGCCCCATGGTCAAGTCCATCGCGCTAACCGCAACGATCGCAGTCGGCCTAGCTGGGTGCTATGCAGAGGGCTTTACCGGTGCCCCGCAAGCAGCGAGAGCCCACTTCAGGAATATGGAGCAATGCGCGAACGAGGCAGCAAGCATCTCCAAGCCTGGCAGCCCAAAGCATGAGACCTTTATGTGCGAAGAAAAATTGCTAGGTTTCACAGGCAGGCAGCAGGAGTACGTTCGCGGCGAGCCAATCGTCTGCGCAGAGCCCTCGGATGGGGCCTAACAATTCGTCCAAGCCGACGCCGCTTCGCGGCGCGGCTTAACTCAGGTGTTAGGCCCCGAAGTAGAGGCTCACGTGTCGGAACTGAATGCTGAGGCTATGAACCCGCCTGTACTGCGCCGCACGAGCACGATGACCGTATTGGTCGCTTCGGTTCTTACGCTTGCAGGCATTGTCGGAATTGCAGTCGGGCTCGGGGAGTTTGGGATTTCTCCCAGCGCATGGGCGGCACACGTACCCGCCGCGGCACCCGCATTGGGTGCAGGCATGTTGCTGCTGCTAAGCGGGACCGCGCTGGGGTTCGCCCAGCGGCGCGCTGTACTGTTTCTCGTGCTTACATTCTGCTGGTCAGTCGTTTGCTCGGTCATGGCCCGCCACGGCTGGGCGCAGCTCAAACCTGGCGGGTTTAGCGGGTTCGCGCTGCTCTATTCGTTGTACCTCTCGTACAACGGCCGCCTGTATCGGTCGGGGCCTAACAATTCGTCCAAGCCGACGCCACTTCGTGGCGCGGCTTAACTCAGGTGTTAGGCGCATGAAATATTTCCTCGCGGCCTGTCTCTTGTTCTTCAGCGCGCTTTCGGCGAAGGCTACGATCGTCAGGCCCGTCACTATCTCGGAGCTAGCGAAAAGCTCTGAGCAGATCGTGTATGGCCGCATAGAACTAGCTCAGATCATCGCCGGCGACTGTGGCGTCCGCTATGTCGTCACCATCGAGGAAACCTACAAGGGCCGCTGGCGGCCGAGGACATCCGTCTTGTTCTCCTCAGGAAAACCCTTGCAGGTGGGCTCGCGCTACGTCCTCTTCCTCAGCAAAGACTCGGAAGCGTTCTCTCCGCTCCTGTCTACTAATTCCTTTGGCCCCCAACCTGATCCGGGGCGCGCGAGCCTGTGCCAACGCAACCGCCCCCTTTACGCCGTTAACGTATGGGGCACCGCGGCGTTGGAGGTGACCGGCACCTACGCTTCGAAAGTTAAGTTGGCTTTCTACGATGACTTCATGATCCACATGCCCCAGGGGGCGAAAGTCGGGAAACTGGAAGCCGGCGACCGGTACGACATCGAGCGGGACCACCTAAGCATTGAGTTCGGTGCGCTGCGGAGCATTCTCGGGGGCAAGCCCGTGCCAAAGCATGCGCCTAACAATTCGTCCAAGCCGACGCCGCTTCGCGGCGCGGCTTAACTCAGGTGTTAGGCCGGCGATGAGGCTTCGATGCATCGTGTAGATCCAGAGTCCGAAGCCTTCCAGCGCAACATGGCGCTGCACTACCTCATCGAGCACCGCAGGAAGTGCAGCTTCCGAGCTCGGCTGGGCAGCCACACCATTGAGGCGTTGCGAGCACGCGGCTGTACGGTTGTCGGACCAGACGACATGGGCATTTACGAAGCGTCCTCGGCTCTGCCCCTCGGCCGTCTGTTAACTAAGGCCGAGCGGAAAAAACATTGGCTGGAGCTATCAAGAGGGGCGGCGGCCCTTCTCACGTTTAAGGGCGGCATAATTGCGTCGTTTGCTGCCGCTCACGTGCTTGGGTCGGGATATGGTCCAGCCTTACTGTGGTGTTGGGCCTCGGTATGCGTTGCTTCTATGTTCTTAGATGAGTTAACTCGTAAAGATCGCTACATGGCGGCGGGTGTCGCGTCTGTAATGATTGTTCTTGGTTCGCTTTGGGCATCTGTGTGAAAGCAGGTCGGCGCTGGCCTAACAATTCGTCCAAGCCGACGCCACTTCGTGGCGCGGCTTAACTCAGGTGTTAGCGCCCACAACCGACTGCCAGCGAAGGCCGTAGTGGCCTGTCGCGGCTTGTGTC
>NZ_BAAGAB020000132.1:0-2554 GCF_047159895.1 Lysobacter xanthus | reverse complement strand
CCCCATGCGAAGGCCATCGCGAGTGCGATGAGCACGATCGCCGCCGCGGGCCGCGCCCACAGGTCGACCACGCGCGGCGGCTCGGTGCCGACCACGATCGTCAGGCCCGTGCCCGGCAGGCGACGGAACGCATGCTCGCGGACGCGCCCGTCGCTGATGGTCTTCGACCGGTAACGTCCTTCGGTCTGGTCGCGATAGCGGGGCGAGAACAGGGGCGATGCGGTCATCGACTGCCCCGCCGCGCGGTCGCTGTCGAAGCTGCCCGCGACGAGGTGGCCGTCGTCCTGCACGAGGCTGACGAACTCGGTATCGCCGAGCCGGTAACCCTTGACGACTTCGCTCAACAGGCCCGCGTCGATGCGCGCCTGCACGAGCCGGTCGCCGATCCGGCGCGAGACCGGAAGCATCCAGCGGCCGCCCGCCTGGACCGGAACCCCCACGTGGAGCGGCGCGACCGCAGGCGCGTCGCCCTTGGCCGCGGGCCTCGCGGTGACGTCGGACATGGGCACGACGCCACCGGGCGCGGCTGCCGCACCCTCGAGCTGGCGGCCGACGAGGTAGAGCCGGTCGAGCGCCTGCCGCTGCACGGCGTCGGCGATCAGCCGGCTCCGCTGTTCCCGCGCGGCCTGGTACTCGTCGTATTCGGTCACGACGAGCACGGCGGCGATGACCGGCAGCAGCGCCACCAGGCCCCAGCCCATCGCGAGCAACGGCATCCGCCGGCGCGACGGTGGCGGTTCCACCGTGGCGCCCGGGCCCTGCGTGCTCGTCCGGCTGGAACTCATGCCACTCCATCGTCGACGGGGCGCGTCGTCCGCCGACCGGTCGGGATTCTCCCGGTCGTGCCCGCGCCCTCGGCTCGTTAACGGTCGCCGGGGGCCCGCCCTTGAGTCAGCCCGTCGTGACCGCCGTCGCGTCGGCCGTGGCGGCCGGGGCGTGGGCCGCGGCATGAACCCCGGCGACCGCCCGACCCGAAGGATCGGCCGCGGCGGCGAAGGCCGCGTCCCAGGCGAGCGCCGCCGGGGTGGAACAGGCGATCGACTTGCCGCCCGGCACCGTCCGCGCGCAGGCCTCGCCCGGGAACGCCGCTTCGAACAGCGTGCGGTAGAGGTAGGCCTCCTTGGTCCCGGGCGGGTTCACCGGGAACCGGAAGTGCGCGGTCTCGAGCGCGGCATCGGACACCTGCCGGTCGGCATGCGCCTTCAGCGAATCGATCCAGCCGTAACCGACGCCGTCGCTGAACTGCTCCTTCTGCCGCCACAGGATCGACTCCGGCAGCCAACCGCGGAACGCCTCGCGCAGGATCGCCTTCTCGATGCGCCCGTTGCCCGCCATCTTGGCCGTCGCATCCATCCGCATCGCCACGTCGAGGAATTCGGTATCGAGGAACGGCACGCGCGCCTCGACGCCCCAGGCCATCATCGACTTGTTCGCGCGCAGGCAGTCGAACTGGTGCAGGCCATCGAGCTTGCGCACGGTCTCCTCGTGGAATTCGCGTGCGTTCGGCGCCTTGTGGAAGTACAGGTAGCCGCCGAAGATCTCGTCGCTGCCCTCGCCGGACAGCACCATCTTGATGCCCATCGCGCGGATCCGCCGCGCCAGCAGGAACATCGGCGTGGACGCGCGGATCGTCGTGACGTCGTACGTCTCGATGTGCCGCACGACCTCGGGCAGCGCGTCGATGCCTTCCTCGATCGTGTACGTGAAACCGTGGTGCACGGTGCCGATCGCGTCGGCGGCGACCTGTGCGGCCGCGAGGTCCGGCGAGCCCTCCAGCCCGATCGCGAACGAATGCAGCCGCGGCCACCACGCCTCGCTGCGATCGTCGTCCTCCACGCGCCGACGCGCGTAGCGTGCGGCCACCGCGGCCACCAGCGACGAATCCAGCCCGCCCGACAGCAGCACGCCGTACGGCACGTCGCTCATCAGCTGGCGATGCACGGCCTGCTCGAACGCCTCGCGCAGGGCGTCGAGGGACACGCTACGGCCTTCGGTCGCCTCGAAATCGCGCCAGTCGCGCTCGTGGTAGCGGCGCAGTTCGCCCGTGGCGCTGTCGAACCAGTGCCCCGGCGGAAACGGGCCCACGTCCGGGCAGGTTCGCGCGATCGCCTTCATCTCCGACGCCGCCCAGACGCGGCCGTCGGCATCGTGGCCCCAGTACAGCGGACAGACGCCGATCGGGTCGCGCGCGATGACGAATCGCGCACGCGCCGCGTCCCACAGCGCGAAGGCGAAGATCCCGTTGAGCCGGTCGAGCCAGGCACCGATGTCGTCGCCCGCGGTCGAATAGAGCGCGCTGATCGGCTCGCAGTCCGAGCCCGTGGCGAAGGCATAGCCCGGCATCGAGGCCCGCAGCTCGCGGTGGTTGTAGATCTCGCCGTTGACGGCCAGTACGACACGGCCGTCGATGGACACGATCGGCTGGGCGCCGCCCACCGGGTCGACGATCGCGAGCCGCTCGTGCACCAGCAATGCTGCGGCTTCATGACGCGCGACGCCCGCGAGGTCGAGCGCAAGAAGGTCGGCCTGCACAAGGCCCGCCGCGCCACGCAGT
>NZ_BAAGAB020000131.1:0-2612 GCF_047159895.1 Lysobacter xanthus | reverse complement strand
CGCCGCCGCCGGGCTCGCCGTGCGCACCAGTGCGGGCGTGGCCGCGATCCAGCCGGTCGACCGCCGCCTGCAGGACCTGCTGCGCCGCGCCGACGCCGCGCTCTACCGGGCGAAGGACGCCGGCCGCGACCGCGTGATCGTCGCCGACTGAGGGCCGGCGCCCGGTCCGCTACACTCGGGCGTTTGCCGGCATCCGGCCCCGAAATCGCGGAAGGTCATGAGCGAACCCACCTGGCAGTACGAGAACTTCGAGCACACCGGCTCGGCGATCGGTTTCCGCATCAACCGCAAGCTGGACGAAGTGCAGTCGCCGTTCCAGAAGATCGAGATCTTCGAGACGACCGACTGGGGCAACCTCATGCTCATCGACGGCGCGGTGATGCTCACCACGCGCGACAACTTCCTCTACCACGAGATGATGTCGCACCCGGCGCTGTTCACCCATGCGGACCCGAAGCGCGTCGTGATCATCGGCGGCGGCGACTGCGGCACGCTGCGCGAGGTGCTCAAGCACCGGGGCGTGCAGTCGGCGACCCAGTGCGACATCGACGAGCAGGTCACGCGCATGGCCGAGAAGTGGTTCCCGGAGCTGTGCGATTCCAACGGCGATCCGCGGGCCGAGCTCCTGTTCGACGACGGCGTCGCGTACATGAAGAACTGCCCGGAAGGCAGCGTCGACATCGTGATCGTCGACTCCACCGATCCGGTCGGCCCGGCCGAGGGCCTGTTCAACAAGGCCTTCTACGAATCCTGCTTCCGGGCGCTGAAGGACGACGGCATCCTCGTCCAGCAGTCCGAGTCGCCGCTCGCGCTGCTCGAGCTGATCCACTCGATGCGCACGGAGATGGGCAAGGCCGGCTTCGCGTCGTTCAAGACCCTGCCGTTCCCGCAGCCCTGCTACCCGACCGGCTGGTGGAGCTGCACGCTCGCCCGCAAGTCGGGCGGCTTCGACTTCCGCGAACAGGCCGCGCGTGACGCGGGTCTCAAGACGAAGTACTACACGGCCGATATCCATCGCGGGGCATTGGCGACTCCACCGTTCGTCGCCGAAGCTCTCGACCCCTGAGCCCGCGTCGCCCCGGCGACGCCCTTCGATCCGGCCCATGCCCCGACTCCGCGTGTCGTTGCTCGCCCTGCTCGTCGCCGCTGCCGCGGCGGCGCCGGCGGCTGCGCAGCAGGACCGGGGCGCCGCCTTCGACCGCCTCTTCGAGCAGATCGACGGCGCGCGCCTGAACCCGGCGACGCCGGAGGAAGCCAAGGCCGACATCGCGCGACTGCATGCGCTTGTGCCGCGCGGCGACCGTCGCCGCGAGCTGCTGTACCAGTCGATGGAATGCTTTCAGCCGCCCGAGGACGCGCAGGCGATGCTGGTCTATGCGCGCCAGGGGCTGGCCGCATCGAAGGCCTTCGGCGACGTCGAGGCCGAAGCGCGCTTCCAGATGTGCGAGGCGAGCGTGCTCGACATGCTTGGCCAGCCGCAGACGTCGATGCCGCTCTACAGCCGCGGCATCGAGCTCGCCCGCCGCTCCGAGCATCCGGCGCTGGTCGGCGACGGCCTCGTGCTGCGCGGCAACGTCTATTCCTACCTCGGGCGCCACGCCGAGGCGCTGTCCGACTTCATCGACGCACAGCGGCTCTACGACGCCTCGCGGCAGACCGAGCGCTCGGAAGGCAACCTGCAGAACATGGCGGTCGCCTATCGCCGCATGGGCGAGTTCGAGAAGGCGCGCGAATACCTCGATCGCAGCCGCGCGATCGCGCAGCGCCACCAGGACTGGCCGGGCCAGCTCGTGGTCGCGCTGCAGACCGGCTTCCTGATGGAGGAGACCGGCCGCGCCGACCGCGCCCTGGTGCAGTACGAAGAGGCACTGCGCATCGCGCGCCAGCGCATGACGCCGGCCGACGTCGCCTCGGCGGAGCTCGCCATCGCCGGCGCGCAGGTCAGCCTCGGCCGCGCCGAGCAGGGCCTTGCCGCGCTCGACGCCGCGCGCGCCGGGTTCGCGGCGGTCGGCGACACCAGCAACACCGGCATGATCGCGCTGGTCGACGCCCGTGCGCGCGCCGCGCTCGGCCAGACGACCCCCGCGCTGGCCTCGTTCGCACAGGCCGAGAAGGTGCTGCAGTCCGACGGCAACGAGCGCTACCTCGAGCTGCTCTATCCGCAGCGCGCGTCACTGCACGAGCGGCTCGGCAATCCCGGTGCCGCGCTCGCCGACTACAAGCGCTACCTCGCCCTGCGCGAGAAGCGCCTCGCCGCGCGCAGCGAACAGCGCACGCTGATGCTGCGGCAGCAGTCCGACGCCTCGGCGCGCGAGATCGAGAACCAGCGGCTGCGCGCCGACCAGTCGCTGCGCGAGCAGGACCGCGAGGCGCTGCTGATGGCGCGCCGCTGGCAGCGCATCGCGCTCGGCCTCGGCGTCGTGCTGATCCTGCTGCTCGGCGCGCTGGTGGGGCGGCAGATCCTGCGCACGCGGCGGCTCGGCGCGCTCGCGCTCACCGACGAGCTCACCGGCGTCGCCAATCGCCGGCGCTTCGAGGTTCGGGCGACGGACGCTCTCGCCGCGGCGCGCGCGAACGAACGGCCGCTGTCGGTGGTGATGCTCGACATCGAC
>NZ_BAAGAB020000130.1:0-2647 GCF_047159895.1 Lysobacter xanthus | reverse complement strand
GATGCCGTGGAAGTGCCGGATGCGATCGACCTCGCCGAGCCTCGAGAAGTACGACGGCCAGAACGCCGCGACCGCGACCACGATCAGCAGCAGGAAGTAGAAACCCGCGCGCGGGTACGGCAGGCCCGGCCGCGCGGCGCCGGCGAGCGGCGTATCGGATGGAATGCTGGACATGCGGCCCCCGGGTCGACGTGCCCGAAGGATGACGGGCGCCACGAATCACGCGGCCGCCGCCGGTCGGACGGTCGCTCGCGACGAACGAAGCGTCCCGCGGGTCGCGCGGGGCCGCCGGCGGCGATCGTTTATAACGGGCGCCTCCCCGCACCGAGTGCCGCCATGAAGCTCCTGCATCGCGCCGTCCTCACCACCGTCGCCGCCCTCGCCCTCGCCTTTCCGGCGATGGCCGCACTGAAGCCCGGCGACGCGGCGCCCTCGTTCAAGGCGAAGGCCTACCTCGCCGGCAAGCGCTTCACGTTCGACCTCGCCGACGCGCTGCGGAAGGGCCCGGTCGTCGTCTACTTCTTCCCGGCTGCGCACACGCCCGGCTGCAACGTCGAAGCGGCGCTGTTCTCGAAGGCCATCGACCGCTTCAAGGCGCAGGGCGCGACCGTGATCGGCCTGAGCGCCGGCAACATGGACCAGCTCGCCGACTTCTCGAAGGAGACGGAGCACTGCGGCGGCAAGTTCCCGGTCGGTGCCGATCCGGGTGCGGCCATCGCGCGCAAGTTCGACGCGGTGCTGAGCATGAAGCCGGAATGGTCGAACCGCACGTCCTACGTGGTCGGCCGCGACGGCCGCATCGCGGCGGCGTATTCGGACCTGAATCCGAACCGCCACGTGCAGGAAATGCTCGACGCGGTGACCGCGCTGAAGACCCCGCCGAAGAAGTGATGCACGCGACCGGGTGGCGCCGAGGCGCCGCCCGGCCGGATCAGCCGAGCATCTCGAACGCCACGCTAAGCGCGGTCAGATAGCGGGTCGGCACGCGATAGAAGGTTCCGGGCCGCACCGGCGTGCGCAGGCGCGCACTCCACGTCGCGATATGCACGTCCGCGAGCCCCAGCCACACCAGGTCCTGCGTCTGCACGGTCGCACCGCGGTCGCGCAGTCGGATCAGGTGATCGCCCCGGGCGTCGACGTAGACATCCGCCCATGCATCGACCGCCGCGTGCGCATCGCTCCGCGACGCTTCGAGCGAGCGCAGCGCCTCCCGCCCCGTCGCGGGCTTGCCGATCCGCGGCCGGTCGCGGAACTGCACCGGCAGTGACAGGCTCTCGTACGCGCTCCAGAAGACGAACGGGATGTTCCGGGCCTCGAGCGCGGACGCCACGGGGTAGACGGTCTCGCCGCAGACGTTGATGTCGAGGATGGCGCCGTCGATGCCGTCGCCGCGGCCCACGACCGCCATCGCCGCTTCGATCGTCGCGAACGGGCCCAGCACGCAGGCGCCGAGCGCCTCGAGCTCCTGCCGCATGTCGTCCGCCACCAGGTACTCGTCCTCCACGACCAGCAGCCGTCCCGGCTCCGCTGCGGCCCCATCCGGTTTCATGTCCATGCGCCACTCTAGCGGGGCTACGGGAGTGCGGCGCTCACATCAAGGCGAAGACCGTCCACGTTCCTGACCGGTTCAAGCGGGACGGCCGCCGCGCGATCGCAACCTGCCGCGACACCGTGCCGCTCCGGAGCAGACCGCTTCAGGCGGCGCATGCGCGCACGACCGCGAATTCGCCTCGCCGTAATGCCTGCGCGCGGAGCATCGAACGTGTTCCGCAGGCTGCGCGTTGGAAGGACGGATACGACGACCCGAGCAGGGTCTTTCCGCAGCCTGCGGAACCTTCGTCCACCCTCTTATTGCCGTTTCGGTCGGCCGTCATGCGGCCGATGCGCGGGTACGGTGCGACCGGCAGGCGCACCGCCCGCCGCTGTTCCTGCCGGTCGCGATTGGGGTAGGCGATGGAACGCAGCCTCCTCTTCGCAGGCATCGCCTTCGCGCGGACGAGCCCCAGTCTGATGGGCTGTTCCGCATGAGCACGCCCATGACCGACCTCTCCCTCTTCGACCCGATCCGCATCGGCGCGATCGACCTCGCCAATCGCATCGTGATGGCGCCGCTCACGCGCAGCCGCGCCGCGGCCGGACTGGTGCCGTCGCCGCTCGCCGCCGAGTACTACGGGCAGCGTGCAACGGCCGGCCTGATCATCACGGAGGCGACTCAGGTCAGCGTTCTCGCGCAGGGCTATCGGGACACGCCGGGGCTCTACACGCCGGAGCAGGTCGCCGGCTGGAAGCGCGTGACCGACGAGGTGCATCGCCGCGGCGGCCGCATCGTCGTGCAGCTGTGGCACGTCGGCCGCGTCTCGCACACGAGCCTGTTGCCGGCGGGCGAAGTGCCGGTCGCGCCGAGCGCGATCCGCGCGGCGACGAAGACGTTCACGGCCGACGGCTACGACGACGTGTCGGCCCCGCGCGCGCTGCGGCTGGACGAGATCCCGGGCATCGTCGAGGACTTCCGTCGCGCGGCCGCGAACGCACGCGAGGCGGGCTTCGACGGCGTCGAAGTGCATGGCGCGAACGGCTACCTCATCGACCAGTTCCTGCGCGACGGCAGCAACCATCGCGACGACGCCTACGGCGGGGGGCACGGGAA
>NZ_BAAGAB020000129.1:0-2655 GCF_047159895.1 Lysobacter xanthus | reverse complement strand
GGAGTTCAAGCTGAAGCACGAGTCGCCGCAGATGGTGGTGCTCGCGGTCGACGGCAGCGCCTACACCGGCGGCGCGCACGGTATGCCGATGATCCAGCGCTGGGTGTGGTTGCCGCCGCAGAACCGACTGCTGACCGCGGCGGAACTGTTCCCGCAGCCCGAGAGCTGGCAGCAGATCGCGGGCGACGTGCGTACGCAGCTGCAGGCCGAGCTGAAGCAGCGCCTCGATGCCGACGAGGTGCCTGGCCCCGAACGCGCCGCGGCCATGAAGTCGGCGACGGCGATGATCGACGGCGGCACCGAGCCCGGTCCGGACGACTTCGCCGTGTTCGAGCCCGTGCTGGATGCCGACGGCAAGATCACCGCCCTGCGCTTCGTCTTCCCGCCGTACCAGGTGGGCGCCTATGCCGAAGGCATGCACACGGTCGACCTGCCGGCCTCGCGCCTCGTGCAACAGGTCGCGCCCGCGTACCGCGGCCTGTTCGAGGCGATGGGCTGACGTGCCGGGGCGCGCCGGGCCCTCGACGGAACGCGCGGGCCGTGCCCGGGCGCCGCGCGTCGAACGGTTTCCGGACGTCCCGGAAGGCACCGCGCCCGAGCCGGTCGGTCGCGGCCTGAAAGCGCTGCGCGAGGCCGCGGCCGCCTGCAAGCGCTGCGACCTGTGGCGTCCGGCGACGCAGACCGTCTTCGGACAGGGCCCGGCACGCGCGCGGATCCTCGTGGTCGGCGAACAGCCGGGCGACCGCGAGGACCTCGCCGGCGAGCCCTTCGTCGGCCCGGCCGGCCAACTGTTCAACCGCGCGCTCGAGGAGCTCGGCATCGAGCGCGATTCGCTGTACCTCACCAATGCGGTGAAGCACTTCAAGTTCGAATTGCGCGGCACGCGGCGGATCCACAAGACGCCGAATCCCGCCGAGCAGAAGGCGTGCCACCTCTGGCTCGAGCGCGAACTGCAGGTGGTGAAGCCCGAGGTCGTCGTGGCGCTGGGTGCTATAGCGGCCAAGGCGATCTTCGGATCGAAGTTCTCGCTGATGAAGCAGCACGGCCGCTGGCAGTCGCTCGCCGACGGCCGCCGGGCCTTCGCGACGATGCATCCCTCGTGGGTACTGCGGCAGAGCGACCGCGAGGAGCGCGAGATCGCCTACCGCGGGTTCCGCGACGACCTCGCGCTGTTGACTACCCTGGACGACGCCGACTGAGCGGCCGTAGCGGGCGTCTCACAGGCTGATACGCGGACGGGCCACGATGGGGGTCGAGCAGCCCGGAGCCGGCCGTGAAGACGATCGACAAGCTGGCCATCCTCGCCGACGCGGCGAAGTACGACGCGTCCTGCGCGTCCAGCGGCGGCAAGACGCGGGACTCATTGGGCACGGGGGGCGTCGGCAGCACGGGCGGCATGGGCATCTGCCACTCGTACACGCCGGACGGCCGCTGCGTCTCGCTGCTGAAGATCCTGCTGACGAACTTCTGCGTGTACGACTGCGCCTATTGCGTCAACCGCCGCAGCAGCAACGTGCAGCGCGCGCGCTTCGCCACCGACGAGGTGGTGCGCCTCACGCTCGACTTCTACCGCCGCAACTACATCGAGGGGCTGTTCCTCTCGAGCGGCATCATCCGGAATGCCGATTATACGATGGAGCAACTGGTGGAGGTCGCCCGCTCGTTGCGCGAGGACTACGCCTTCGGCGGCTACATCCACCTGAAGACCATTCCTGAGGCCTCGCCCGAGCTGCTCGCCGCCGCGGGCCGGCATGCGGACCGGCTCAGCATCAACGTCGAGCTGCCGACCGAGGGTGGCCTCGCCACTCTGGCGCCCGAGAAGACGACGTCGAGCATCCGTGGCGCGATGGGCCAGCTGCGCTGGCGCATCGACGAATCGAAGGAAGACCGCGCGAAGAGTTCGCAGGCACCGGTCTTCGCGCCGGCGGGGCAGAGCACGCAGATGATCGTCGGCGCCGACGACGCGGACGACCGCAGCATCCTCGACACGAGCGCCAACCTCTACGGCAACTACCGGCTGCGGCGGGTCTATTACTCGGCCTTCAGCCCGATTCCCGATGCATCCACCGCGCTTCCGTTGAAGTCGCCGCCGCTCGTGCGCGAACACCGCCTGTACCAGGCGGACTGGCTGATGCGCTTCTACGGGTTCGCCGTCGACGAGATCGCACCGCGCGAGGCCGGCGGCGGCATGCTCGACCTCGACGTCGATCCGAAACTCGCCTGGGCACTGCGCAATCCCGAGTCGTTTCCCGTCGACGTCAACACCGCGCCGAAGGAGATGCTG
Source organism: Lysobacter xanthus (assembly GCF_047159895.1). Classification (NCBI taxonomy): domain Bacteria; kingdom Pseudomonadati; phylum Pseudomonadota; class Gammaproteobacteria; order Lysobacterales; family Lysobacteraceae; genus Lysobacter; species Lysobacter xanthus. Next base: position 371 of record NZ_BAAGAB020000129.1, on the reverse strand, counting down.
CTGCGGGTGCCGGGCTTCGGGACGAAGACGGTCAAGCGCGTGCTGTCGTCGCGACGCTTCGCGCGGATCCGCCTCGACGACCTCGCACGGCTGGGCGTGAGCCTGCGCAAGGTGCTGCCGTTCGTGCAGACGCTCGACCATCGCCCGCGCGGCGAGCTCGACCGCCCCGAGCGGCTGCGTGCCGCACTCGCGCCGCCGCCGGTGCAGGCGGCGCTGTTCTGACATGTGGCGCGCGACGGTCGAGCCGGCGTGGGACCTCGCGGCGTGGCGCGATACCGCCCGGCACGCCTTGCGTGCGCGCGTCGCGCCCGACGCGCTCGACTGGGGCGTGGAGGGCGGCGGACTGCTCGGCGCTCCGCCCGTTTCGGAGG
>NZ_BAAGAB020000128.1:0-2719 GCF_047159895.1 Lysobacter xanthus | reverse complement strand
TTCCTGGTCGAGCTCCTCGTCGAAGCTCCGCACCGAAAGGCTGACCTCGATTCCGAGCAGCAGGCTCGCCCCGAGCACAGCGTGCCGTACAGCGCGCCGTCGCCGGTGCGCACCGGCACGCTCACGAACGTGCGCAGGTCGAGCATGCGCACGAGGTCGATGTCGCCCCAGCGCTCGGCCGCATCGTCGACCTGCGTGCGGCCCTCATCCATCGCACGGCGGCAGGGCGCGTCGCGCCACGACGCCGTCATGCCTTCCTCGATGCGCAGGCCCCCGGCGTTGCGCACGAAGCGGACGCGCTGGCGGTCGCCCTGCGTGTCCACGGAGGTCAGGAACACCGACTCGAGCCCGGTCAGCGACTGCAGCATGTCGAGCAGCGGCCGGGCCAGCGCCTCGAGCGTGCGGGCCTCGTCGATCGAACGGGACATCTGGGCGAGCAGCTGGCGCACGGCGGTCTCCACGGCGGTTGCCTCGATTCTGCACGAGCCCACGGCCGCTTGCGGGCCCGTCGATGGTCGCGGCGTTCACCGGAGCGGTCCTATGCTTCCCTCCAGCGGAGGTGCAGCAATGGCGACGGGCTGGGCGGGCGACGGGGCGGTGCAGGACCAGATCGACGCGACGGTCGGCGACGCGATCCGCCGTGCGCGGAGCCGGTTGCCGCAGGGTCCGGGCCGCAGCCATTGCGAGGAGTGCGAGGCACCGATCCCCGAAGCGCGTCGCGAGGCATTGCCGGGCGTGCGGCTGTGCGTGGCCTGCCAGGAAGCCCTGGACGCGGAAGAGCGCGGATTCAGCGCCTACAACCGGCGCGGCAGCAAGGACAGCCAGTTGCGCTGATCAGATCAGCGGGCCGCCGTTGATGAGCGTATCGAGCCGATCGAGCAGCGGACGCTGGCTCTCGAGCATCATCGGACGCGCCTCGTCGAGCTCGAACCAGCGCGCGCGGTCGACCTCCGGAAATTCACTGAAGCGCCCGCTGCGCGGCGGCCATTCCATCCGGAACATCAGGCTGTTGAGCCGATCGGGATCGAAGTCGCCCTCCATCGCGAAGGCCTCGACCCACTTGCCGCCCTTCTGCCGGAGTCGCCCGAGGGGCTGCAGCGCGCCGTGTGCGGGCATGCCGAGTTCTTCCTCGAACTCGCGCCGCGCCGTCTGCTCGGGGGTTTCGCCGTCGTTCGGCCCGCCCTTGGGAATGCTCCAGGCGCCCTCGTCGCGCGCATGCCAGTACGGCCCGCCGGGATGCGCCAACAGCACGTGCAGCCCGTCGGGCTGGCGGCGATAGAGCAGGATTCCGGCGCTTTCCTGGGGCATGGATCGTCCGCGGTCGTGTCGCGGAGAGTCGCGCGACGCGCGCGTCGGGCACGTGAACCCTTACTGGGGCCGCGACGCGGCCTCGCGCTCGCCGGCACGCTCGAGCCGTTCGGCTTCGAGCACCTGCAGGTAGGCCTCGAGGTCGAGGCCGGCGTCCTGCGCTTCGGCCGCGGCGGGGCTTTCCAGTGCGGCGGAGATGCGCATCGACAGCGGCACCTCGTCGGTCGAGAGCATCACCCGCGCGTGCCGCAGCATCGCGATCGCCATGCCGGCGCTGTCGGTCGCGGTCATGACGCGGCCGCCGATCACCAGCGCGAAGTCGTCGGCGCGTCGCGCGATGCCGCCGACGATGCGGCCATCCCCGGTGAGCAGGTGCGCGACGGCAGGAAGCCCGCGATCGCGGCCGTCGGGGCGGCGGCGGGGATGGCGCGGAGGAGACGAGACGGGCATGGCGACGGACCGGGGCAGGGCGCGCAGTCTGCACGCCCGGGCCGCGCTTCGCGAGCCCGGACGGCCGGCCGCGTTCAGTCCTGCAGGCTGTTGCCGCCGTCCCGCGGGTCGCGGTCGACGTCGCTGCGGCCCGCCGACGCGCGCGTACCCGAGGTCGATCCCGCTGGCGGCGATGCGCCGGCGCCCACGTCGGCGCGGTCTCGCGCGCCAATGCCCGTGTCGTGGTCGGGGACCTGTTCGTCGCCGCCGCCCGCAGCGCGACGGCGCGCCTCGTCCACCGCCTGCTGCGCCTCGATCGCCGACTGGAGGCCGGCACGATCGCTGCCGACCAGGCTGCCGGCGCCGTAGCCGGCCTTCTCTTCGTTTCCGGAATCCCGTGTGTTCATCGATCCATCTCCTTCGGGTCAGTGGCTCGGGCGCTGCCGTTCCATGTCGAGGCGCTGCAGGATGCTGCCGTGCACGCCCGTACCGATCGCGATCGGCCGATGCAGGTTTCCGGCCTCGATCGGCGCCTCCGGTGCCTGTTCCATCTGGATGTACTGTTCCATCGCGCCGGTCACCCCGTGTGTCACGGACCGGGCGAGGCGCTCGGCGATCACCGATGCGGCGGCCGACATGCCGACGGTCACTTCGTCCTGCGGGGTCTCCACCACGCCGACGATCGCTTCGACGACCTCTTGCGCATCCGTGATCGGGAACGGCTGCAGCGTGTGGCCGGTGTAGTTCGCCGCATGGTCGAAGAACGGCGTGTCGGCGGCCATCGGCAGCACCGCGCAGATGCGGATCTCCGGAACGTCCTGCGCCGCGACTTCCTGCCGGAGCGCATCGCAGAGGCCGATGATTCCGTACTTCGTCGCGCAGTACGACGCGTAGTACGGCGCCGGCGTGCGGCCGAGCATCGAGGCGATGTTGATCAGCGTGCCGCGGCCGAGCTTGCGGAACTCGCGCATCGCCGCGTGGC
>NZ_BAAGAB020000127.1:0-2941 GCF_047159895.1 Lysobacter xanthus | reverse complement strand
CGGCGTCGGCCAGCGCCGCGACCGCACCGCCCGCGCCGAGCGCCGCGACGGCCGTTACGCCGACCACGCCGGAGGCGACGCCTGCCGAACCGCAGCGCGTGCAGGTGTCGAAGGCGGTGTCGAGCGAGCCGCCGGTGTTCACGCTGCCGCCGACGTCGCTGCCGGTGCCCGCGGTCGAAGTCGTGCGCACGCCCACGACCGACGTTCGCGTGGTGCCGATTCCGGAAGCCGTCCGCGCGCCGCAGGTCGCCGTCGCCGCACCCCGCGTGGACGTCTCCCCGGTCGTGGCCGCCGCCCCCGAGGTGGCCACGCGCGCCATTCCCGACCCGGTGCGGTCGCCGGCACCGACCGCCACGGTGCCCACGCCGTCCGTGGCCGCGCGTGCGGAGACGCAGTCCGTGGACGTCCGTGCCCGTTCCATTCCGACGCCGGCCACGCGACCGGGCACGTCCACCGCGCCCGCCAACAGCACCTCACCGTCGACCGCGGGGACCGGGGACGCCGACACCCGCATCGCGGACGCGATCCGCCCCGGCGCGGGCCCGGTGTCCGCCAGCCCCAGCGCGGGCGTGGGAGTCGGTCCGAAGGCGACGCCGTCGCCGGGGTCCTGGGCTTCGAATCGCCGGGCGGACGACTGGGGCGACTCCAATCGCAATCGTCCCGGCAATGGCGTCTTCGACGGCGACGGTCGCCCGCGACTCGCCGACGGGCCGGGGTCGGCCTCGGCCGGGCATCCGCCGGGCATGATCACCGCCGAGATCCGCGACATCGACCGCGCGGGCACCTGGCTCAAGCGCAAGCCGCTGCCCTACGAGCCGACGCGCTGGGACCGCCTGTGGAAGCCCAACCAGACGTTGCTCGACGACTGGGTCGACAAGGGCGTCAAGCAGGTCGGCATTCCGATCCCCGGCACGAACAAGCGGATCATCTGCATCGTGTCGATCCTGCAGCTCGGTGGGGGCTGCGGCGTCAGCGACCCGAACCTCAACGAGCAACCGGCGACCGCACGACCACCGCCGGACGTGCCGTTCAAGCCGGAACTGCAGTCCGGTAATGGCGCGACGTGGGGGCCCGATGGCAAACCCGCCCCACCGCCGAAGCTGCCCGGCCTGTTCGCGCCGTCGAAGACCGGCGTGCCGCCGGGAGCGGTCGACGGCGGAGGCTGATCGACGCGGGTCCGCGGCGAGCGCGTGGTGGAAGTCACTGGTGCAACTCGCGTCGATGCGATCCCAGCGCATGCGCGCCGCCGCGTCGGATCGTGAACCGATCGGCGCAGACGCTGTCGCGGTGTCGGGCACCGGGCTCAGGCTTGGTGGATGCCCGCCGTCCGGTCGAGCGCGGCCTTCAGGGCACCGCGTGAATGTTCCCGAGCGCAGTGGCTTTGGCCGCTTTCTCTGGCGTAACCGCGACCGTGGCGCGCGTCGTCGGCCCGCGTCCGCTTCACCGACATGTGGCGACGATGCGGCACGTGCGGCGCCGCTCGCACGGCTGCAAGCAAAAACGGCCCGCAGTGCGGGCCGTTTTTTCTGCGCCAATCGCTCGGCTTACTTGCCGACGACCGGTTCGCTCAGGTCGTGCACCACGCGCGGGCGCGAGGCGAAGTACGTCGCGAGATCGGCGATGTCCTGGTCCTTCAGGCCCTTGGCCTGCGCGGACATCAGCGCATTCTCGCGGCGACCGTCGCGATACATCTCGAGCGCGCTCGCGAGGTAGTCGGCGTACTGGCCAGCCAACTTCGGGTAGCTGGGGTCGATCGGGGCGGCGCCGTCCTTGCCATGGCATTCGACGCAGGCCTGGCCGGTGCCTGCCTGCTTGGCGTTCGCGAACTTCTCGCCGGCGGCGATGCTGCCTTCGGGCAGGCCGGCCGAGGAGTGCTCGGACACCGGCGCGTGCTCGGCGCCCTCTTCGGCGTGCTCGGCCTTCGGACCGCAGGCGGTGAGGAGCAGGGCGATGGCGACGGCGAGGCCGCCCGGCAGGAGTCGGGTGTTCGTCATGGTCGTGCTCACTTCAGGGTCGCGAGGTAGGCGGCGATGTCGGCGATGTCCTGGGCCGAGAAGCTCTGCGCCTGCGCCTGCATCGTCGGGTGCTTGCGCGTGCCCTCGCGGTAGCCGGTCAGCGCATTGACCAGGTACTGCTCGCTCTGCCCGCCGATCCGCGGCACGTGGTAGTTCGGGTACGCGTTCTTGTAGCCGGTCACCCCGTGGCAGCCCTTGCAGGTGTAGGTGAGCTCGCGACCGCGCGCGGCGTCCCCCTTGACGGCGGCCGGCATCGCCGCGGCGGGCGTCGCAGGCGGGGCCGTCGTCGCGGGCGCGGGCGCCGCGGCGGGTTCGGCGGTGGGGGTCTGCTGCGCGTGCACGCCGAGGGCGAGCAGGGAGGTGAAGGCGAGGGCGGCGATCGTCAGCGGTCGCATGGGGTCGGGGTCCGCGGTTCTCGTTCTGGCGGTGGGAATGCGACGCGACAGGCGTTCGCACAAGCGGCCGAGTATAGCCTGCGGCTCCCGTTTTCGACGACGGGGCAGCACGGCGCGGGCGGTTCGGCGCGTCCGCGCGGCAACCGAGCGGGGCGGCATCGGGCGGGAGCTCGGGATTCCGAGCCCGTGCCGGAGGTCACCCGTGACCTTCGGCGCATGGGCCGGATGAACGCTGGTGATATACCTATGTACAACACCGGCGTACCGCCCCGTATCCACTGCTCCCACCGCTTCGAGGAACCTCCGATGCGCACCGTCTCCGCCCCGCGCGCTCGTCTCGCGCGCCTCTCGCTCCTGCTGCTGCCGTGCCTCGTGCTGGCGGCGTGCAAGGGCGGTCCCAAGTCCGCGGATGAAGGCCCCGATGGCAAGCAGAAGGCGCCCGAAGCCGTGCCGGTCGAGGTCGCGCTGGTGGCCACGCGCCCGATCGCCGCCAGCTACACCGGCACGGCGCCGCTCGAGCCGCGCAGCGAG
>NZ_BAAGAB020000126.1:0-3001 GCF_047159895.1 Lysobacter xanthus | reverse complement strand
CGGATCGCCGCGTTTCTCGAAGACGTCGACGCTCCAGCCGCGCCGCGCGAGCAGCGTGGCGAGCAGCGCGCCGGCGAGTCCGGCTCCGATGATCGTGATGGGGCGGGGCGTGGCGCTCACGGGCGGGTCCGTCCGGTCGATGGGCCGAGTGTAGTGGGGCGCGCGATCGACAGGCGTCCGGTTCAAGCGCCTGAACGGCGACGGTCGCCGCCGGGCGCGCCCCGGGCAGCGTCAGCCGGCGTGCGCCGCCCAGCGTTCCACCGCGCGCGCGAACCGCAGGACGTCCGCATGCGTGTTGTAGAGGGGCGCGGGCGAGATGCGGATGACGTCGGGCTCGCGCCAGTCGCCCAGCACGCCGTTCGCGGCGAGGTGCTCGAACAGCGCGCGTCCCTGCTCGCGGCCGCCGTGCACGCGCAGCGAGAGCTGGCAGCCGCGCCGCGCGGGGTCGCGCGGGGTCAACACCTGCAGGGTGCCGGCGAGGCGGGCGTCGATCAGCGCTTCGAGATAGCCCGTCAGCGAGCGCGACTTCGCGCGCAGCGCCGGCAGGCCGGCCCGGTCGAACAGCTCGAGCGAGGCGCGCAGCGGTGCCATCGAGAGGATCGGCGGATTGCTGAGCTGCCAGCCGTCCGCGCCCGGGGCCGGGACGAACTCAGGGCCCATGCGGAATCGCGTGGACGGATCGTGGCCCCACCAGCCGGCCAGACGCGGCAGGTCCGCGCGCGAATGCCGCTCGTGCACGAACGCGCCGCCGACCGCCCCGGGGCCGGAGTTCACGTATTTGTAGTGGCACCAGGCGGCGAAATCGGCGCCGCTGTCGTGCAGCGCGAGGTCGATGTTGCCCACCGCATGCGCGAGGTCGAAGCCCACGTTCGCGCCCGCGTCGCGTGCCAGCTGCGCGATGGCGTGCAAGTCGAAGGCCTGCCCGGTGCGGTACTGCACGCCCGGCCACAGCACGAGGGCGAGGCGCTCGCGGTTGGCGTCGACCGCGCGCTCGATGGCCGCCATCGAGATCGTGCCGTCGTCGGCATCCGGCTGGACCTCGATCAGGTCGGTGGCGGGATCGAAGCCGTGGAACCGGACCTGCGATTCCGTCGCGTGGCGGTCCGACGGAAACGCGCCCGCCTCGATCAGAAGCGCGGGGCGCTCGCGGGTCGGCCGATAGAAGCTCGCCATCAGCAGGTGCAGGTTGACCGTGAGCGTGTTCATGGCGACCACTTCGAGCGGCTTCGCTCCGACGAGCCGCGCCAGCGGCTCGCGCACGAGGTCGTGGTAGCCCATCCACTGGGCATCGCCGGTGAAGTGGCCTTCGACGGCCTCGGTTTCCCACTTCCGCAACACCGTCTCGATGTGCGCGCGGGCCCCGCGCGGCTGCAGGCCGAGCGAGTTGCCCACGAAGTACGCCATCGGCGCGCCGTCGTGCGGCGGGATCAGGAATTCGTCGCGGAACGCACGCAGCGGATCGGCGGCGTCGAGCGACGCGGCATGCGCGTCGGAGAAGAGGTCGGTCATCGGGACTCAGGCGAAGCGGGCGGGCGGCAGGCCGAGCCAGTCGAGCGCGGTGCCGTGGTAGAGGCGCGCCTGCTCGACGGACGACAGGCCGAGCGCGGCGATGCCGGCGCCCGGTTCCTGCTCGCCGAGCGGGAACGGATAGTCGGTGCCGAGCATCACGCGATCGACGCCGCAGGTGTCGAGCAGGTACTGCAGCGCGCGTGGGTCGGCGACCCAGGAATCGAAGTAGAACCGCGACAGGTAATCGCGCGGGTTGCGCGGATTGTCGGTGGCGACGAGGTCCGGCCGCATGTTGAAGCCGTGCTCGATGCGGCCGACCGTGTACGGAAACGAGCCGCCGCCGTGCGCGAGGCAGACCTTCAGCTTCGGCAGCCGCTCGAGCACGCCGCCGAAGATCAGGCAGCACGCGGCGCGCGACTGCTCGGCGGGCATGCCGACCAACCATGGCAGCCAGTACTTGGGCATCGACTCGCTACCCATCATGTCCCACGGATGCACGAGGATCGCGGCGCCGAGGTCCGCGGCGGCCTCGAAGAATTCGAACAGCTCCGGCGCGTCGAGGTTCCAGTCGCCGATGTGGCTGCCGATCTGCACGCCCTGCAGGCCCAGCTGGTCCATGCAGCGTTCCAGCTCCTGCACCGCGAGCCGGGGCGACTGCAACGGCACGGTACCGATGCCCGCGTAGTGGCGCGGGAAGTCGTTGACCGCCTGCGCCATGTGGTCGTTCAGTGCCTGGTGCAGCTCCAGTGCGTGCTGCGGCTTGGCCCAGTAGCTGAACATCACCGGCACGGTGCTGATCACCTGCACCTGCACGCCGAAGCGCGCGTAGTCGTCGATGCGTTCCTGCGGATCCCACGTCTTGCTGTAGATCTCGCGGAAGAAGCGGCCGTCCTTGTAGATGCGATGCCGCCCGTCGTCGGTGTGGTGGATCACCGGGAACCGTACGTCACCGTACTTGCGCGCGAGGTCTGGCCAGTTGCGCGGCAGGTAATGGGCGTGGGTGTCGATCTTCAGCATCCGTGATCGGTCGTCGACGGCAAGTGCCGCTACGATACCCGACCGCCGCCACCGGCCGCGGCCGCTCCGGACAGGGCCGTCCGCCAGAATCGCGACCCGACCCGTCCCATGCCCGCACTCGACATTGACCGCCATCTCGAGGAGCAGATCGCCGCCGACGATCCGTGGAACCTCGACGCCAACCCGTTCGAGGCCCGGCGCTACGCGGCGATCCGGGCGCTGCTCGAGCCCCTCGCACCGCTCGGCGATGCGCTGGAGATCGGTTGCGCGGCCGGTGCGTTCAGCCTGCACCTCGCCGCGCTGAGCCGCCGCGTCCACCTCGTGGACCGCATGCCCGCCGCGCTCGACCGCGCCGCCGCGCGCATCGGGGCCGCGACCGGGCTGAGCTGGGAAGTCGCCGACATCGGCCATGCTCCGATCGTCGATCGACGCTTCGACGCCATCGTCGCCGCGGAAGTCCTCTACTTCCTGCCCG
>NZ_BAAGAB020000125.1:0-3068 GCF_047159895.1 Lysobacter xanthus | reverse complement strand
GCCCATTTCGTCGCCACCTTGCCCCGCGGTTTCGGGTCCACGTCGCCCTCGCCCTCGCGCGAGTCGACCTGCCGCTTCATCTCGAGCAGCTGGTCGAGCGTCAGCGCGTACAGGTCATCCAGGCGCCGGACGAAACCGAGGTCGCACAGGTCCTCGATGATGCGATCGCCGAGGCCTTCGATATCCATTGCGCGCCGCGACGCGAAGTGCCGGACCGCCTCCTTGCGCTGCGCGGCGCAGGCGAGCTCGCCGGAGCAGCGCCAGACCGCCCCGCCCTCCTCGCGCACGAGCTCGGAGCCGCAGACGGGGCACGCGGTGGGCATCGTCCATGCGGTCGCGGAGCTCGGACGCTCGTCGGTCACGACGCGCACGATCTCGGGAATGACATCGCCCGCGCGGCGAACGATCACCGTGTCGCCGACGCGTGCGTCCAGGCGCGCGACCTGGTCGGCGTTGTGCAGCGTGGCGCTGCTGACGACGACGCCCGCGACCTGCACCGGGCGCAGTCGCGCCACGGGCGTCGCGGCGCCGGTGCGGCCGATCTGGATCTCGATGCCCTCCAGGACGGTCATCTGCTCCTGCGCCGGGAACTTGTGCGCGATCGCCCACCGCGGCGCGCGCGAGACGAAACCCATCTCGCGCTGTCCCGCGTAGTCGTCGAGCTTGTAGACGACCCCGTCGATGTCGAACGGCAGGGACGAACGCTTCGCGCCGATCGCACGGTAGTAATCGAGCAGGCCCTGCGCACCGCGGACCACGGCGTTCTCGGCGCTGACCGGCAGCCCCCACTCGCGCAGCCGTGCCAGCGTTTGCGAATGCGTATCGGGCAGCGTGCCGCCTTCGACCACGCCGACCGCATAGGCATAGAACGCCAGCGGACGTTGCGCAGTGATGCGCGGATCGAGCTGGCGCAGCGAGCCGGCCGCGCCGTTGCGCGGATTCGCGAGCGGCTTTCCGCCATCGGCAAGCGCCCGGGCGTTGAACGCCTCGAACGCCGCGATCGGCATGTAGATCTCGCCGCGCACCTCGAGTACCTCGGGCCACCCTTCCCCGCGCAGCTGCAGCGGGATCGCCCGGATGGTGCGCACGTTCGACGTCACGTCCTCGCCCGTGGCGCCGTCGCCACGCGTGGCCGCCACGGCCAGTCGGCCGTGTTCGTATCGCAGGCTCACCGCGAGGCCGTCGAGCTTGGGCTCGACGGAGAACGCCGGGTCGCGCACGTCGAGCGCATCCTCGATCCGTCGCACGAAATCGATCGCTTCCTCGTCGGCGAACGCGTTGCCGAGCGACAGCATCGGCAGCCCATGGCGCACCGGCGCGAACGCCGAGGCCGGCACGGCGCCGACGCGGCGGGTGGGCGAATGCTCTTCCACGAGCTCGGGGTGCTCGGCCTCCAGCGATTCGAGCGCCCGCATCAGCCGGTCGTATTCGGCATCCGGGACGGCGGGGTCGTCGAGGACGTAGTAGCGGTGGTTCGCCTCCGCGATGCGGCGGCGGAGTTCGTCGATGCGTGCCGCGGCGTCGCCCATGCCTCAGCCGTCGACCTTCGATCGCGCGGCGAGCCATTCGTGGATGCCCTGCGGAATGTCGCGCTGCGCACGGCCCGAAACGTAGATGCCGATGTGCCCGCCGCGGAACGACAGCTCGCTGTAGTCCCGCGAGCCGACGAGCCCGCGCAGGGGCTTCGATGCCGACGGCGGCACGAGGTGGTCCTGCTCGGCGTAGATGTTGAACACCGGCATGTCGACCGCCTGCAGGTCGACCGTACGGTCGCCGATCCGGACGCTGCCGTTCACCAGTCCGTTCGCCTGGTAGAACTGCTTGATGAACTCGCGGAACGCCTCGCCCGCCAGATCGGGCGAATCGAAGATCCACGTCTCCATGCGCAGGAAATCCTCGACCGCGCGCTTGTCCTCGAGGATGTCCACCAGGCCGACGTACTTCTGCACGAGCAGCCGGTACGGCTTGAGCGTGAGGTAGCACCAGTTCATGACGTCGGCCGGCACGTTGCCGAGCGTATCGACCATGAGGTCGACGTCGAGCGCGCGTGCCCAACCCGCGAGCATGTTGTCGGGCGTGTGGAAGTCCACCGGCGTCACCATCGTGACGAGGTTGCGCACCTTCCGCGGATTCAGCGCCGCATAGCAGAGCGAGAACGCCCCGCCCTGGCAGATGCCGAGCAGGTTGACCGCGTCCACGCCGTGCGAGCGGCGCAGATGGTCGACCGAGCCGCCGAGGAAGCGCTGGATGTAGTCCTCGAGCGTCTGGAACCGGTCCGAACGGTCGGGATAACCCCAGTCGATGATGTAGACGTCGTGCCCGCGCTCCAGCAGGCCGCGCACGATCGACTTGTCGCTCTGCAGGTCGACCATGTACGGGCGGTTGACGAGCGCGTAGGCGATCAGCAGCGGTATCCGCTGCGTCGCTTCGACGCCTTCGCGGCGGAAGCGGTAAAGCGCGACCTTGCCGTCGCGCCAGACTTCCTCGCGACCGCTCGCGCCGACTTCCACCGGGTCGAGCTGGGCGAGCGTCTCCATGCCCTTGCGCAGTCGGGACTGCACCTGCAGCGCTTCGCGCGCGAGGCTGTCGAGGCCGATGGCGATCGGCGATGCGTGCATCGGGTCCATCAGCGCTTTCCGGATTTCTTCGGGGCAGACTTCGCCGCAGGCTTGGGCGCCGGCGTTGGCGCAGGCTTGGACGCGGGCTTCTGCGTCGCGGCGGGCGGCGCGGCGGCGGGCTCGACCTGCCGCGACGCGAGCGCGGACTCGACGGCTTCGCGCAGGCGTCGCACCTCGCGCTCGAGTTCCGCGATGCGGCGGTACGCGCCGTCCACTTCGCTGCGGCCCGGCATGCCCCACTGCGCGGCCGTCAGCTCGACTTCCTTCTGCATCGCGGCCCGCACGCGCATCTGCGCGTTGACGTAGTCGCCGAACGCCTTCTGGAAGCGTTCCGTGAGGGCGATGTCCGCGTAGGCATCCTCGGCCGCGTCGACAGCCGGCGTGGGCGCCATAGCGCCGATCGACGTAGCGGTCGATGATCCCGAGGAATTCGTCGGCGATGCGCTCGCC
>NZ_BAAGAB020000124.1:0-3138 GCF_047159895.1 Lysobacter xanthus | reverse complement strand
CTGCAGTCGGTGGTGGGCGCTAACACCTGAGTTAAGCCGCGCCGCGAAGCGGCGTCGGCTTGGACGAATTGTTAGGCCTCATTCCGTTTTGCCCGAGAGTAGAGAGGCAAGCGACGGACCGGACGGGTAAACGATATCCGCTACACGCCAGCCCGCCTTGGTTGGCACGACCTTGAACTGCAGGACAGTAGCCTGTGTGGATGAGGGTGTCGCAAAGGTGACCTTGACCAGACCCGCGCCAGCCTGCGCCACGGTGAGGTCATGGGCGGATGGATCTTGGGACGCCCACAACGGAAGGAAATCGAGGCGGCAGATCTCCCGTCCGCGGGCGGCGCAGGCTGCATCTGCTGCAAGGGCAAAAGCCAGCTTTGGCGTGAAGTAGCGCTGCAGCACCGCCTTGGGCTGCTGGGCGAGGCCGGCGCCTTCCGGCTGAACCAGCACCGCCTCCCACGAGAAATCCCGGTAGAGCCGGGACACAACCGCCACCTGTGCGGGCTGTGCCGCAAGGGACGCGGAACTCGCCAGAAAAGCCACAACTCCGACTACACGCCGCATTGCTCTCTCCATGAGGCCTAACACCTGAGTTAAGCCGCGCCGCGAAGCGGCGTCGGCTTGGACGAATTGTTAGCCAACAACTACCACTTCCAGCCCTGAGACTTCAGTGCGGCTTTCGAGGCTTCTTCATCCTTGACCTGCACCATCAGCGTCCCATTGGTAGTGGTGCCACTCAGCGACATGTAGGTGAGCCCACCTGTGTCTTTGAGCTCGACTACTTGCATGCCCTTGTGCACGGTTGGGGTCAGCGTGATCTCACGCTTGGACCCGTCGGAGAGAATGACCGTCTTCGAATAGGAACCGGAGAACTTATCCGCGAAGACATGGTTCTGCTTTACTTCGTCGATGAACACGGAGAACGTGCGCTTGGAAAGATCCGGCGTGGGCTCCGCAGAGGCGATGGCGGCGGGCAGATTGGCGATGGCCAGCCCGGCCGCGAAGGAGACGGCCGCAAGGGCCGCAGCTTTCGTTGTGCTCATGGTCATGCGTACTCTCCTTTGTTGGCTAACACCTGAGTTAAGCCGCGCCGCGAAGCGGCGTCGGCTTGGACGAATTGTTAGCGCCCTGGTGCATTGGCGCCACGACTGCTACGCGCGAGTTGCAGGAATTTCCAGCCAACTACCACCAGTCCAATGCCGAGCACCAGCGAAATGGCAGTGGCCACCCAATAGGACGTTTCTGGCGCGCAGTGCGCGACGGTCGGACCGTGCCGCCCGCGCATGAGACTGATGCAGCCGATGGCAAGGGCATGGACGCCGAGGTACAAGCCACCAGCAGCCAATACCAGCGAGAGCAGGCCGCCGACACTTGCCGTGGTCGGATCAGTAAGAGCCTTCGACTGGCGATCAACTTGCTTCAAGGGCGCTAACACCTGAGTTAAGCCGCGCCGCGAAGCGGCGTCGGCTTGGACGAATTGTTAGCGCCCAGTCGTGACCAAGGCCAGCGCGGTTGTGCGAAGAAGTGCGTGGCAAGTCCACTGAAAACGCCGTAGGCCAGAATGAGCCAGTCACCCGCGTACGCGAGCAAAACAAGACCGGGCAAAGCTCCGATGATGCCCGCAACCAGGTACGAGGCGTGACCCACGCGCTGGGCCGTCGCATACAGCGGGGCACCGTATAAGAGGGCCGGCAGTAGGCCGAGCACAAAGCCGTACAAGGCAAACAGCAGCCACAGAGAAATGGTCGCCGCTATCAGCGAAAAAGTGTTCGGCATGAATCGCGCAAGTGCCAGCAGCGCGCTTGCTAGAACGCTACCCGCCGCCAGCCCGCCCACGGTAGGAGCGACTAGCCTTGCCCAACTGCGGAGGAAGTTGCCCATGGGCGCTAACACCTGAGTTAAGCCGCGCCGCGAAGCGGCGTCGGCTTGGACGAATTGTTAGGCGCGTGACCGCCGCACCCCAAGTGCCACGACTGAGACGGCAGAGACGATAGCCGCGCCGACAAAGATGGCTAAAGCAAACAGTAGCGCGAAATCTGTGCCGTGGCCGCACGCTCCCGCAACGCACAGCCCGTTGAGAGCGACATAGGCGAGAAGCGGGAAGCTGAGCAGACCCACAAGCCCGGAGAGAAAGCAGGCGCGGTGAATCTGCGTATCCGTTTTCCGCCCCGCGACGATGGCGGCTAAGTGCAACGCAGCAATAACGACTACGCCGACAATCCAAGTCATGTGCTCTCCTCAGAGTTTCCGCTGCGCATACCGAACCGCCTAACACCTGAGTTAAGCCGCGCCGCGTAGTGGAGGCAAAAGGCTGGCAGGCTTTCTTTGCCAGCCTTTTGCCGTAACGAAGCGGCGTCGGCTTGAACGAATTGTTAGGCCTCAGTTAGTGCTGGTTCCTAAACTTAATACGCTTCCACGGAGCCGACCCAACCGTTTGTTTCAAAAACGACAGTGTTCGATTGTGTGACTTGACAGCCAAGAAATACACCAACTCTTCGGCAGCTTTCACCGTTGCGAGTGATACGGCTTGGTCCGCTTTCACTCTGTGGGCGATTGATCCTCTCAGTGTCACCAGCTCGTTCAGCTTCTGACAGGCCTCATCACGAGTTGTGCCTTCCCAGTGCCAAGCGTGGGAAACATCTTCCAGGCCGATCACCTTCTTGAACAGTCCATCGACGTCGTCCGCCCTCGGTGTGTTGAACACGCCAGTGGTTTTCCCGAGCACAGTCTTAAAGTTGTCGCGAAGCGCCTGCTTCCATCCATCGCCCGCAAGCGACCACATCTTCTGCCCGTTATACGACGAGGACACCCGATCTAGCACTAACGGAGGAAACGTGGCTGGCGAGTCAGAGGTTTCAATCATGTACTCGAGCGAATGCGAAGCCAGGTCCTCAACGTAGGACTCCCAGCACGCGACGAGCAAGACTATTGAACTCTTGTAGAGAACTTCTTTGCTGGTTCCCGCAACTGGGGAGCGAAAGGTTCTTAGTCGCCGAACCTCACTCACGTTGTCGATTAGAAGCGCCGTGTGCTTGTTGTCTTCTGAGATCGCCATGCTGTTCCCTCTGAGGCCTAACACCTGAGTTAAGCCGCGCCGCGAAGCGGCGTCGGCTTGGACGAATTGTTAGCGCTCAGGCGGAACTGCCT
>NZ_BAAGAB020000123.1:0-3174 GCF_047159895.1 Lysobacter xanthus | reverse complement strand
CGTCCAAGCCGACGCCGCTTCGCGGCGCGGCTTAACTCAGGTGTTAGCGCCCGCAGTGAGGGCGTAGGTTTTCGGCGTTCGGTTCCGGCGCCCCGTCGCTCGTCGTTTTCGTCCCACTACTGTCGCAAGCGCGTTGCCGTGCAGCGTCGCGCGTGCCCGGACCGTTCGCCGGCTTCACGCACCGTGCCGCGCTGGGCAAAGCGCACAGTCCAACCCTTCGCAGCGCGGCAACCTGCCCGGCTGCAGCTCGGCGGTTGCAGCACGCGCTCTGCTGTTACTGAACCGGCTTGCCGCCCTGCTTGCGCAGCGCGGCCCGGTTGGCCGTCCTCTGTCGCGCTCGTCGGTGCGTCGCTCGCGGGCTGCTGCCGTTCCGGCCGCGTCGTGGCATCCTCGCAGCCGTAAGTCTTTCGCGGCGTCTGTCCCAACCGGGCCGGGCGCTAACTAGTCGTTCAAGCCGACGCCGCTTCGTTCCGGCTTTGCAGTGGCAGGTAGAGCTTGCCACTGCAAAGCCTCCACTACGCGTCGCGGCTTAACTCCGGTGTTAGCGCCCGCAGTGAGCGCGTAGGTTTTCGGCGCTTGGTTCCGGCGCCTCGTCATTCGCGGTTGGGCGCCGCGAGCGTCGCAAGCGAGTGGTCGTGCATCTTCGCGCGGGCCCGGACAGGTCGCTGGCTCCACGCAGCGTGCCGCGCCGGGCAAAGCGCACAGCCCAAGCTACCTGCAGCGCGGCACCCTGCCCGGCGACATCTCGGCGGTTGTGGCACGTGCCTCTCCCTCACTGAACCGGTCTGCCGCCCTGCTTGCGCAGCGCGGCCCGGCTGGTCGTCCACTGTCGCGCTCGTCGGTGCCAAGGTCCCGGGCTGCTGCCGTTCCGGGCGGGTCGTGGCATCCTCGCGCCTGAAAGTCTTTCGCGGCGTCTGTCCCAATCCGGGCGGGCGCTAACTAGTCGTTCAAGCCGACGCCGCTTCGTTCCGGCTTTGCAGTGGCAGGTAGAGCTTGCCACTGCAAAGCCTCCACTACGCGTCGCGGCTTAACTCCGGTGTTAGGCATCACTGGTGTGTCGGTGGTTTGCAGCCAACGACCGCGCCTGCTGCTCTGCGGCTTCGGCAACTTTTCGAGCAACTTCGGCCACGTCTGGTGGCGCCCTGCTCTACCGGTGGGCTTGCGTCGCAACTGGGTGTTCCGGCGGGCCTCTCGAGGCGCCCCCTTTTCTGTCGCTTCCTGTCCTGGCTTCGGGGAGTTTTTCGAAGCGCCTCGCGTGGCCGGTGGGCGGCATCGCATCTGTGTTGTCCGGCAGACTCTTTCGGGGCGCGCCGGTTTGCACCCGCTTCTTCCACCAGGTGCTGCGGGGCGGTATCGTCGCGCCTAACAGTTCGTCCAAGCCGACGCCGCTTCGTTCCGGCAAAAAGCTGGCAGAGAAAGCCTGCCAGCTTTTCACCTCCACTACGCGTCGCGGCTTAACTCAGGTGTTAGGCCTCGGTCGGTTGTCGTAATCGCGGTGTCGCGTCGTCCAGTTAGTCGCTTCGTCGTGCTCGCCGCTTCAACAGCTTGCTCCGGCATGCAACTCGCCGCGCTCGCTATGCCGCTCCCGTTTCTCGCCCATCCGCTTGGCGCGTCGTCTGCACTCGTTTCACGCGCTCGCGGCTTCCCAACCAGTTCCCGGGCTTACGGCTGGAATGCGCCTCGGCTTCGGGTGCTGCCCAAAAGCCGGCCGGCAAACGTCCAGGCTCCAGATCGCGGCTCCCGCTTCGTTCACCATCTCGCGCCCGGTTGCCGCCCGCGTTCGGCCGGTTCAAGCTTGGCCTAACAATTCGTCCAAGCCGACGCCGCTTCGCGGCGCGGCTTAACTCAGGTGTTAGGGCGCATGGAAAGTTCTCCGCAGGTGTCGGAAGAGGAATCGTGGCACCTCGCCTATAGCGTCTTCATATTTACAGTGCAGGCGCTGGCGAGCCCGGCCCAAGAAGCGTGTGAGGCAATGGGCAGCTACAACACGGCGTGGGAACTGAAAGACGACGCCATGGCCGGCAGCTATCTACTTGGCCACGGCCGGCTGTCTCCGGAGCAGGAAATGTCCGTCCGGCACCTCCTTGATAAGCTCAGCGCTGTCCCGGTCAACGATCTACCGGGCGGTGCCGGCTTGGCCCCAAACCTCACGGCCATGCGCCATCCATCATGGGAGCCTGTTCGTGCGGCAGCGGCCGCGCTGCTGGCTGTACTTGCACCCGTCACCGAATCAAGTCGCGCGTATTTGGAGTCGCTCGGCAATGCGCCCTAACAATTCGTCCAAGCCGACGCCGCTTCGCGGCGCGGCTTAACTCAGGTGTTAGGCCCCACGGTGAAACACCTCGCCAAGCGCGTAAGAGCTTCGCTGTTACCGCTGCGCTCTCCGCTGTAACGCCTCGCGGGCTTCACTGGCCGCGGTAGTCGCCGGCCCCGCCTTGACCGTCTTGCTCCGTCAGGCGAGCATCCCGTTACCGGCTCCGAAATGGGAGCTAATCGGTGTTAGGCCCCGTATTGCGGGTTCAGGGCGTCGTGCGCGGGTTGAGACCGGTCTGCACCGTGCAATTCCAGTCCGGCTTCGTTGCCGCGACCTCGCTGCCGCACGCACTCCCCGCCTTCGGCTACGGCGGATGCTTCGGCATCACATCCCGAACGAGTCGCGGCAAACGCTTCGGGTTACTGGACCTCTCGGCCGTGCTGGCTCATGCGGTCTCACCTGCCGTAGCATCCGTGGCAGGTGTTGGCTCTTCCTTGTGCGGTACCTCGCCATGGCCGGGGCCTAACAATTCGTCCAAGCCGACGCCGCTTCGCGGCGCGGCTTAACTCAGGTGTTAGGCCTCATGGACTGGATCGATCGACTGGACGAGGAGGGCTGGAACGTCGTCATCGACGAGCTCGTCTGGCACCTTTCCGAGGGGCGTTCGCCAGTCGTAGTCAGGAAAGTGCTGTCGCCTCTAACCGGCGTAGAGTTCAGCTTTGAACTGGCGCCGCCGGCATTCTTTCCGGTGCGGAAGAATTTGTTTGAAGAACATTGGGCATCTGCCGTAGAAATCGCCTCTAGGTTTCCGGAGCTCGTACATGTGCAGTTTCAAGCTGAGGCCTAACAATTCGTCCAAGCCGACGCCGCTTCGCGGCGCGGCTTAACTCAGGTGTTAGCGCCCGCAGTGAGGGCGTAGG
>NZ_BAAGAB020000122.1:0-3324 GCF_047159895.1 Lysobacter xanthus | reverse complement strand
GTGCGTCCGGCCGGCGCACCGTGACCAGCGGCGGCGTGCGCACGAGCCGCTGCGCGAGCGCCTCGGCGGCGGTCGCGGAGGCGAACGCGCGTTCGCCGGTCAGCATCTCGTGGAGGATCAGGCCGAGCGCGTAGAGGTCGCTGCGCGGGCCGACCGGATCGCCGCGTGCCTGCTCGGGCGACAGGTAGTCGGGGGTGCCGACGATGCCGGACGTCGCATGCCGCGTGCTGGAGGCGACCGACAGCGCGACGCCGAAGTCCGTCACGAACGCATCGCCCGCGGCGTCGATCAGGACGTTCGCCGGCTTGAGGTCGCGATGCACGACCCCGCGCGCGTGCGCCGCACCGAGGCCGAGCGCGACCTGCCGCGCGATGCGCAACGCGTCCTCCACCGGCAGCGGACCGCGATCGATGCGATGGTCGAGCGGCTCGCCGTCGATCAGGTCCATGCTGATCAGCCAGCGCGATTCACCGCCCGGAAATTCGTGGCGCGCGATGTCGTGGATGCGCACGACGTTCGCGCTCGACACCTGGCGTGCGAGCAGCAGTTCCTGCCGGAAGCGGTCGAAGGCGTCGGCGCGTTGCGCGACCTCGGGCCGCAGCAGCTTCACCGCGACGGGAATACCCAGCGCCTCGTCGCGGGCGCGGTAGACCACCCCCATCCCGCCGACGCCGACGAGGCCCTCGATGCGAAAACGCCCGGCGAGCAACGTGCCGGGCGCGAGGTCCATCTGCGCGTAGAGGCCGGTGGCGGTGGCGTCGCTCATGGCGGCGGCGTGCGCGCGGGATCGGGCAGGCCGCCCTCGGCTTCGCTCCGCGCCGCGAGCCACAGCGCGCAGCGCTCGGCGAACGCCTGCAGCAGCTCGACATCGAGCGTGGTGAGCGGCGGGCCGGCTTCCCGGCGGTCGGCGTAGATCGCTCCCATCGCCTTGCGGCCGTCGAGCAGCGGGAGCGCCACCAGCGTGCGCAGGCCGGCGTGCACGATCGAATCGCGACTGGAAAGGTGCAGGTCCGGCATCACGTCGTTGAAGACGACGGGCGCCCGCGTGCGCAGCGACTGCGCCACCGCGCCGAGGCTGCCGGTGAATTCGGGGCCCGTCGCCAGCGAGGCATCGAGCGCGATCGACGCCGCGATGCGATGCGCGCCGCCTTCGGTCACCAGCACGAAGCCCCGGGTGCACTGCGCGAGCTCCAGCACGGCGCGCAGGCTGTGTTCGAGCAGCGCGGGCGTCGGCGCAGTCCCGTCCTGCGGCTGCGCGAGCGCATCGATGCGCTCGGTGAGGCGCGTGGCATGCACCCGACGTTCGCGCCAGCGCCGCGCCTGCTCCTCGGCCGCGCGTTCGTCGAGCAGGGACAGTTCGCAATGCACGTCGCCGAACCGCAGCCAGCCGCTGCGGGCGAGGTCGGTGCGTTCGATGCGGGCGCCGTCCACGAACGTGCCGTTCTTGCTGCCCACGTCCGCGAGTTCCCACATGCCGTCGGGTCGCGGCTGCAGCTCGGCATGCAGGCGCGAAACGCTCGAATGCGGCAGGCGCAACTCGGCCGTCTCGGCGCGCCCGATGCGCACGCGCTCGCCGGGCGCGACGATGCGTGCGATCGCGGCGCCATCCGGAACGTAGGCGATGAGTCGGGCCTGCATCAGCCGATCTTAGGCCCTGGGCGTGTGCGCCGGGCGCACGTCCGGCGCGGGCGGTCGACGCGGGCCGTCGGCCGGCCGCGTCGTCGTTCCATGGACGCGGTCAGTGGCCGAAATTACGCAGGTAGGCGATCGAGAACTTCGCCGTTCCGACGCCGGCCAACAGTTCGCCTGCCGTGTTGTTGCCACCGCCGCCGGCCACCCAGAGGTCCGGAATCGCGGTGCCGGCGCGCGCATCGACCCGCGCGGCCAGCGCATCGAGGCTCGCGAGCGCATCGTCGTAGCGTCCGTCGGCGACGGCCTGCGCCGCGGCGGCGCGGTAAGCCTCGAGCGGCGCCGCCTCGGAGGCGGGCAGGGTGGCGATGCGGGTGCGCAGGCGCTCGAGCTTTTCGTTCGCCACGTCGCCGGTGCGGCGCACGTCGGCCAGGATCAGGAACTGCGAGAACCCGCCGGTGGTGCCGCGCGCCCGCACGCTGCCCTGCGCGACCTCGGTGGTGATGTCGCGGAATGCGCCACCGAGCGGCGCCTTGAACAGGCGATAGCTCGTCCCGTACGTGTAGGCGAGTGCATGTGTGTGGATCTCGACGCGGACGAGTCGGTCGAAGGAGAGCCCGCCCGCGGGGGGCTCGACCGTCACCAGCAGCGGGAACGAGGAGTCGATGGTCGCCAGCGTGCCCGGCAGGCGCGCCAGCAGTCCGGGGTCGCTGAGCGAAACCAGTTGCGCGCTGACGCCCAGGCTCGACGGCGTGAGGCCGTGCGGGCTGTCGAAGGCGAGCGTCATGTCCGCCACGGGCGCGCTCGTCGAGCCGATCACCACCGTGGCGACGTTGCCGTTGACGGCGACCTGCACGGGCAGCGACTGCGCGGCGGCCAGCGGCGCGGCGAGCAGCAGGAGTGCAAGGGAGAACCAGCGGACGAGAACGCGCGGCATGGGCGACTCCGAAGATGTAAAGACCCCGTGAATGGACGGACCGTAGAGCGCGCCGCGTGAAGCCGGCGTCGGTACCGTCGCCCGGCGAGCCTAGACGAGGCGGAAGGCCCGGCGCGACGGGATTTCCACCCATCCGGCCTGGGTGTTTACCCCTGCCTCGCGTGGTGGCAACACCGGATGGGTCGACGCACGTCGAAATGGGACAACAGGTCCGCCACCCCTCGGGTGCCCCACCTGGAGACCTCCCCATGTCCGCTCCGCGCTCGCGCTCCCTCCCCGTCCGCATCTCCGCACTCGCCTTCGGTCTGCTCGCCAGCGGCGTCGCCCTCGCCGATGCCCACCTCGATCCGCAGCTCCTCGGCAAGCTCGCGTCCGCCGCCGCCGCCGACGAGCTCGCCGTCGTCGTCACCTACCGCCAGTCGGGCCCTGTCTCGGCCGTGCAGCTTGCCGAACTGAAGTCGCTGGGGATCGAGAAGGGCCGCACCATGCGCAG
Organism: Lysobacter xanthus; assembly: GCF_047159895.1. Taxonomy (NCBI): domain Bacteria; kingdom Pseudomonadati; phylum Pseudomonadota; class Gammaproteobacteria; order Lysobacterales; family Lysobacteraceae; genus Lysobacter; species Lysobacter xanthus. The sequence goes on along the minus strand of NZ_BAAGAB020000122.1, from coordinate 265 downwards.
CCTGCCGATCGCCGGCGTGCTGGCGACGCCCGCGGAGATCCGCGCGCTGGCGCAGAAGGACGACGTCGTCTCGCTCTACTGGAACGCGCCGCTCAAGTATTTCGACGTGCAGGCCAACCAGATCTCGAGCACCACGCGCGCGGTGTCCAGCCCCGGCGATTTCGGCCGCGCCATCCCGTTCTCGGGCAACGAACGCCTCGATGATCTCGCGCAGGTTCAGCAGCCGCGGACGGCCGTCGACCAGGGCCACCATGTTGATGCCGAA
>NZ_BAAGAB020000121.1:0-3407 GCF_047159895.1 Lysobacter xanthus | reverse complement strand
CCAGCAACTTTTCCATGAGCGCTAACACCTGAGTTAAGCCGCGCCGCGAAGCGGCGTCGGCTTGGACGAATTGTTAGAGCCCACACGACCTTACCGAGCGTGCCCTAACGGCTAGGAGCAAAGAATGCCACGGGTGGCTAGCGCGAGCGCCCATGGGCGCCCTCGGAGGCACGTGCCGTGGCGGCCAAGCTCGAGCGCAACCGAAGGGCAGAGAGCGAAGCGTAAGGATGGTGGGCCCGACGAAAGAGGCTGAGCCGCGGGTGGGAGCACGAGAACACCTGAGCCGCGATAGGCCACTACGGCATTCGGCGGTATCGGGTGGTGGGCGCTAACACCTGAGTTAAGCCGCGCCGCGAAGCGGCGTCGGCTTGGACGAATTGTTAGGCGGCACCCCGTGATTCATGCGACCCGCCTGCTGATGTGCCGACTACGCTCGCCATGATCCACGAAGGCTAACGCACTTGGGAGCGCGGCCTCCACGCTGGCAACGACGCGGCGAGAGGCCCGCTCCGACCAGAGGGCTCCGGGAAGCCACCACGGCTTGCCCCAAAAGTGCAGGTACTGGCTGGGACGCCTGACGAGGTTGGCGGAGCGCACCCAGGCATGAGGGGGCTCCGACGAGCGACGTGATAGCTGAATCTGAAAACGGGGAGCCGCGTACTTATCGAAGTTGAACGTGACGGTATCCACGGACTCACCCGCCCGGCGCTCCAGCTCGATTTCCCGGCCCGACACTGGCTGATCAGGCTGACCGAGGCTATGACTGACACGGCGGAACCCCTGTGCTTCTAGGAGAGGCACAAGCTGCGATGCCACCAAAGTGCTCAATAGGCGAGTACCCGGCGGGGCAAGGCGTTGCCACTTTTCGAAGCGAGCTTCTTGGTTCGACCTGCTACGACCCATCTGTGCCGCCTAACACCTGAGTTAAGCCGCGCCGCGAAGCGGCGTCGGCTTGGACGAATTGTTAGCTGCCGTTGCCGGACAGCTCGACAACCAGCCGTGCACGTGCGCTTTTCTCTGGATCTTGGTCTGTCTCACTGTCTTCGAAAGCCAGAAAGATGCGCCAGAACCGTAATGGACCCTGCCAGTCTGCGAGCTGCATGAGGCATGTCATAACCCCATCGGCATCCCAGAAGCCCACTTGGCCATCGAGGAATCGATCCGCCAACGCGCAAGCGCTCTGATCTAGAAGGCCTCCTGGCTCATCGCGCGCGTCAAAAGAGAGCCCTGCCACGGTCTCGAATATGTTGAGGGGCAGCGAGCACTTCCATAGCACCTCATCGGGCACCTCCAAGAAGCGGCTCCGGCCGCTGTTTGGTGGACGAGGCGCTCCGGACTTCCCCATGGCAGCTAACACCTGAGTTAAGCCGCGCCGCGAAGCGGCGTCGGCTTGGACGAATTGTTAGGCCTCTGCCGAGTGCCCAGCTGGACCGAGAAAGACAAAGCGGTTCCTATGCACTAGCCAAGCGACGGCTGCGTAAACCACCAGACTGAGGATCGCCGAAGTCCACACAGCCCCACGCGTGAATATCATGTCCAAGGCTTCCTGCCGCACCGGAAGCCCTCTGAGCTCGCGGCCAATCTCGTAAGCTCGTCGAGCACCCGGCAGGTCATGCAATGCCACCGCAAGCGTGACGAGATTTTGGAGTACGCCTGCGCCCAGAGCAGTCAGGAGCACAGGGTAGCCGGCGAGCGATGGGCGAAATAGGTAGTAGGTGCCAGCCGCGTTGAGCAGAAACACCACGGCCGCCATGACGAAGAATAGCCACGGCAACCCGGCGGCTGACAGGATGTAGTAGTCCGACGTCGTCGAGAAGCGGGCCAGCGTATCGAGGTCTTTGCCGGCCGCCCAAAGGAACCAGAGGACGACGAGGATGATTGAACGGGGTCTCTTCATTCTTTCCTCAGAGGCCTAACACCTGAGTTAAGCCGCGCCGCGAAGCGGCGTCGGCTTGGACGAATTGTTAGAGATCACACGCCGAGGTACGGGCTTGCTTCTCCACAAAGCCGGAGTGTGCCACGAAGGGCGATGACCGGGAGTTGGCCGCGAGCCAGAACGTGCAAGCCGCCCTACCGCAAAGGCGAGAATGTCCCCAAGCCGGGCGGCGCTAGATTCTGAGAGCTTCGATGCCGGCCCGCGCCCGGCGGGGAGCCAGTGTGTCCGTGATGCGGCCAAGCACACGACGACGAAAACGGCTCAGCCGCCAGGAACAACTCAAGAAGCGATCTTGCTTCCCAGTGTGAGCGCTAACACCTGAGTTAAGCCGCGCCGCGAAGCGGCGTCGGCTTGGACGAATTGTTAGGCCCCAAGCCTACTAGTCCCCAGACGCGCTCGAGCTGGTGACCTTGTACTCTCGAGGCCCGAGCTGTGGAGACTTCCTGCGCCAGTACAGTCAGGCCAAGTGCCAGCGCTGCGCAAAGGAATGCGGCCCCGGAAAGCGACCGGATGCGACGGTGCAAGTACAGGCTGATTGATGCCCAGAGCAGCAGCACTAGAGATAGGGCTGCAAGGGCAAAGTTAGCAGTCGAATCAGCCTCCCACGTATCGACCAGTGAGGCCGCAATTTGCTCGTCGGAGTAGCCAGGGAAAGCCAAGCTCCAAAGTGCAAGAGCTGCTACGGCTGCGGAAACTAATGTGGCAGCAAGCAGCGGGTTGGCGTAGCGGCTAAGTCTCATTCTGGGGCCTAACACCTGAGTTAAGCCGCGCCGCGAAGCGGCGTCGGCTTGGACGAATTGTTAGGCCTGCGCTGCATGCACTGCGAGAGCCAAAAGGTTGAGCAGGACGAGTAGCCCGCCGAAGACCACCGCAACTATGTTCCAGCCGCGCAACTTCGAATTCCGGTGCTCTGGAGTGGACAGGGCGTTGCTGCGGTTCGCGAAAGCTTGCATGGGAAGCAGCGGCAGGACGGACGCGAAAGTGAGCGCGGCCAAAGGCATAGGACCGTAGCCCACGAGCGATAGCCCAACCCAGGCAATAAAACACGCCAGCGCGACCGCCGACCCGAGCCGGCCGGCGGGCCGCGCCATGCGCCGGAAAAGAGGGAAGGCAAAGAACAGCCCAAGGACCGAGCGCCACGGGGCGGACAGGCTCCTGTTCTCCCGGCGCTTGAGCAGGCGCCAGTTCCAGTAGAACCAATAGATTTGGTACAGCCCAAGGGTGCACACCGACATGATGGCGAGCTTTCCGACCGATACCGGAAAGAACTCGGGCTGAGGTTTTAGTGAACTCGGCTGCGACATGGTTTCCAAGCAGGCCTAACACCTGAGTTAAGCCGCGCCGCGAAGCGGCGTCGGCTTGGACGAATTGTTAGCTGCCCGCGCGGATCTAACGATGAGCCAAGCTCCTAGGAGCAGGAAGGGCAAGCTCAGCAACTGACCGGCGCTCAGGGCTAGCGTGCCGTCATAGG
>NZ_BAAGAB020000120.1:0-3411 GCF_047159895.1 Lysobacter xanthus | reverse complement strand
CCACGGAAGAGCGCGAATACCATGGCAGCCTTACAGAAACGCACAGCTGGCATAGCCGTGTCGGTGCCCTCTAACAAGTCGTCCAAGCCGACGCCGCTTCGCGGCGCGGCTTAACTCAGGTGTTAGGCGCCATGGGCAGCAAAATGGCAATCGTGAAGACAGGTACGTGGCTATACGGCGGCGTAGCCGAAACGCCCGTAGATATCGTCGCCATGGACTGCGACTGGCACTACGAACTAGACAAGGCGGATGGGGTGCAAGACCCGGAGCCACCGCAACCGATGGGCCCAGACGGCGTGCTCTACTACGTTCGGTTCCAACATGCTCTGCAGCCGCCCGGCCCCACGTCGGTAGACTCGTCTGGCTGCGCGAGCATTGAGGAAGCGATGCGCCAGGCCGAGAGTAAGGTACAAGGCGGCGTACGCTGGAATGACTAGCTTGGCGCCTAACAATTCGTCCAAGCCGACGCCGCTTCGCGGCGCGGCTTAACTCAGGTGTTAGGCGGCATGGAAGGCTTCGTAGCTCTCCTCAGAGGAATCAACGTCGGCCGCGGCAATCGTGTGCCCATGGCCGAGCTGCGGCGCATCCTTATTGAGCTTGGCTGTACAGATGTGGCCACCTTGCTCAACAGCGGCAATGCCGTGTTCTGCGCTGTAGGCGAGCCCGCCCAACTGGCGGCAAGGATCAGCGTCGCTCTGGCGCAGCAACTGGCGGTCTCGGTGCCTGTCGTGGTCAAGGCGGCCACAGAATTCTCCGCCGCGTTGAAAGGCAACCCCATCAAGGGCGCGCCCGATCCGTCCAAACTACTGCTGGCGTTTGCCGCCGGGCCCGAGCCCCTGTCGGAGCTTTCCGCTCTTGAGCCGTTGCTGGCCCAGGGCGAGCAGTTTCACGTCGGTCCGCACGCCGCCTATTTGGTATGCCCGGCTGGCATAACCGCTAGCAAGGCCGGCTCGGCCATCTTGGGCAAGCTCGGGCGTGGGGTCACCACGCGCAACCTGGCCACCTGCTTGAAGATCGCGGCCGCACTGTCTAGCTTGCCGCCTAACAATTCGTTCAAGCCGACGCCGCTTCGCGGCGCGGCTTAACTCAGGTGTTAGCGCCCACCACCGGTTAGGGAAGAACGCCGTAGTGGTTTTTCGCGGCTGAGGCGTTCTCGTGCTCCCGACTGCAGCTCACCCTCTTCGCCGGGGTCACCACTCCTACACCCGGCGCCATGCCCTGCAGTTGCGCTCGCGCTTAGCCGCTGCGGCAGGCGTCTCTGGAGGCGCCCACCGGCGCTCGCGCCAGCCACCCGTGGCATTCTTCGCTCCTGGAAGTTAGGGCACGCCCGGCAAGGTCGTGTGGGCTCTAACAATTCGTCCAAGCCGACGCCGCTTCGCGGCGCGGCTTAACTCAGGTGTTAGGGCGCTGGTGGAGCGAATCGATGAGGGGTTGGCCAACAAAAGCGACACTCATCCTCTTGATCGCGACGGCATTTGCAGGCGGCGGTGCACTTGCCAACCGCGCTCAAGAGCTCGAAGAACGTGGCATAAGAGCGACCACAGGCACCATTGAGCGCATTCAATCGGATTGCCGCAGCAGCCGTGGCCGTGGCGGGCTTGCTTTCAAAAGTTGTAGTCAGTTCCCATACGTTCGCTTCTACCCTGGCACTGATAGGCCAGCGTACTTCTTGTCTCGAACAGGCCATGACGAAAGGCCGATTCACGTAGGGCAGTCCGTGCCGGTGGTCTATCTGCCAAGCGACCCCATTCGCACTGCTCGCATATCGGGTCGCGGTCTTGAGCTTGCTATGGTTTTTTTCGCAATTGCCGGGTTTCTTGGAGGTATCGCTCTGCTGTCCCTGGTCGCACACGTTCGCCAGCGCCCTAACAATTCGTCCAAGCCGACGCCGCTTCGCGGCGCGGCTTAACTCAGGTGTTAGCCCTCAGGGTCGGAATCCATGCGCTGGTCGCGAATAGCCATCTCGTCGGTATTACTTGCATCGCTGGGAGCCGCTGCCGTGCTCGCGGTACCGGCGGCTCACTGGTTTAAAGCATCGCGTCGCGCGGAAGCAGAACGTCCTAACCCAGTCGTAGCAACGCCTGCCGAGACGCGGGAAATACTCGGAGCTCTGGTGGAACACGCGCAGTTGGTAGGCCTACCTCCGCCGCCGCCCGAACCAGGCCAGGAAGCTCGTCCGGAACGGAGGCGCACCCTGCTGCTGTCTGATCAGTCGGTCTGCTTCGCTCAAGACCCTGCGCACCTCTGTTCATCCGAGATTGCCGAGCGCTTTAGCGATCCCGAGCTGAGCACAGTTGCACCGCTGAAGCTTCGCCAAGAACTTGTCGTTGCCAACCGCATGCGGAACCAGCTACACCTGTCGGGCATAGGCAACACAGAGGTCATACCATCCGGCGAAATCCAACGACTGTTTAGAACCGGCTGGTGGGAAGACTTCTACAGGGCTCATCCCGGGACCGCCGGTTATGCAGAGATCTCCCAACCGGTTCTTTCCCCAAGCCGCGACCAGGCCCTTATCTATCTAGCGCACCACTGCGACGGTCTCTGCGGTACAGGTACGCTTTACCTGCTGGCTCGCCAAGGTGCGGCTTGGCGCGTCGTCCACGAGGAAATGCTGTGGATCAGCTGAGGGCTAACAATTCGTCCAAGCCGACGCCGCTTCGCGGCGCGGCTTAACTCAGGTGTTAGGCCGCATGGAAATTGTCATGACACTCGTGATCCTCGCAGGCCCCATGCTGGCGCTCGTCGGTTGCATTCTCGCGGTTTACCGCATCGTTGCTTTGGCCCGCGGGGGCCATCCTAAGTCGGCAGTCCGCCTCGCAGCGGTGTCGCTGGCTGTCGGGTTCGCAGGCTATCTGGCTGGCGCTCTCCTAGGTGCATGGGCGCTGTGCTCTCCGGCTGGGGCGAGCAACCTGTGCGGGCTTGGCGGCGTGATCGGCACGGGCCCGCTTATCGCCGGTATTTTGCTCATCGCGTTCTCTCAGCGGCTCGGCAAGCAACACGCTGCGGCCTAACAATTCGTCCAAGCCGACGCCGCTTCGCGGCGCGGCTTAACTCAGGTGTTAGGCCTTTAATCGCGTAATGGAGGTTGCCCATGTCGGTCTCTAGCGCTCAGAAGCCCTGTTCGATCTGCGGGAAGAGCCAGCGGCGTAGTGAGTTCAGCTATGGGAATCGGGAGGACCGCTCCTACTGCAAGACTTGCAACAAACTCGAGCGGCAGGCGTACGCCCGCGGTGGGGCAGCCGCAGCCCAAGCGTTCCGCGAGGAGCAGCGCCGGTTGTGGAAGTAGCGTCCGGCGCAGCGCGCCAGTCGCAGCCTCCGGATACACTGCTGCCTAACAATTCGTCCAAGCCGACGCCGCTTCGCGGCGCGGCTTAACTCAGGTGTTAGCGCTCATGGAAAAGTTGCTGG
>NZ_BAAGAB020000119.1:0-3525 GCF_047159895.1 Lysobacter xanthus | reverse complement strand
CAAGGTCGTGTGGGCTCTAACAATTCGTCCAAGCCGACGCCGCTTCGCGGCGCGGCTTAACTCAGGTGTTAGGCCCCTATGGAAAGTTTCGTGTTCTTTGCATGTTCTCTCGTCTTAGGGTTTGCTGGTTTCATCGCCTTCCCAATGGCGATTGACGGTCGGTTTGACGCCGATCTTCAAGGCGGCCTCACGCACCCGCTGGCTATGCCAGCTCGAAAGGTCCTTTTATTTGGTTTCGCCGGCGCCGCCATGACCAGCTGCGCGTGTGCCTGGCTTGGCCCGAAGGCGGCAGTGCTATTCGCGTGGATCGCGTTCTCTTTCTTCACTGCGGCGTTAGCCGTACCAGCCCTGATCGAGCATGGGTTCAACGGTCTAAAGCTCTTGGGCCGGAAAAACTATAGTCGCCTTCTGTTGTGCCTCCTTGTGGTGTTTCAGATCGCTGACTCGGCTCCTATCACTCGCTAGGGGCCTAACAATTCGTCCAAGCCGACGCCGCTTCGCGGCGCGGCTTAACTCAGGTGTTAGCCGTTCAGCACATAACTGGAGGATTCATGAAGGTTTCCCTTCTGCTCGTACTAATCTTATTAATCTGCACTGGCTGCTCTACCGAGCCGTCTGAATCAGACCTCACTGAAGCTGCTCATGTTCAATATGCCGACTTCAACGCCAGAACTAACAGCATGACGGGGGGAGCGTCTACAAATTCGCAATTCGTAGTGCATAGCGTCAAAAAGGTTAGCTGCACACCTTTAGGCTCGAGCGCATACAGCTGTGATGCAGAGATAGACGTAACTGAGGCATTGCTTGGGCGCCATAAGACCATCAAGACCATTAAACTGAAAGCAGTCGGATCGGACTGGGAAATTGCAAATGTTTTCTAGTAAAACGTCCGACTTGCGCTGGTAGCTTCGGCTACGGCCGTGGTGTGCGGCGCCGTTGCACAGAATGCGGCCCCGGATCAAACCGTGGAAGGCCGTTACGAATACATCGCATGGGTCAGCGGGAAACGTAAGCATGTCGGTACCGCCAAGCAAATGCGTCTGAGCCCATCTGGGTAAACGGCTAACAATTCGTCCAAGCCGACGCCGCTTCGCGGCGCGGCTTAACTCAGGTGTTAGGCCCCGGAAACTTGCTCATCCCAAATGGAGGTTCACATGCGGAAGTTCGCCTTTGCCTTGTTCGCTCTGTCGCTGCCTTTCGTTGCAGGTGCGGAGCAGGTCGGTAGCAAATTCGTCTATCCCCTGAGCCAGCTCGCGGAAGAGCATGCGGACAACGTTCCGGGCATCGTGGATAAGTTCATGGCCGATACGGGCCGCACGTCGCTCATCAATCCCTCGAAGGTGTTGTTCCTGCTCAACGGGCAGCATGCTGATGAGGTGGCGAGCAAACTGAAGAGCGCCGATCGCGTTGAAGTGCTGTACGGCGGCGAAAACGTGGTGATCAACGTCATCACCAAGCCTGCCAAGGCCGGGGCCTAACAATTCGTCCAAGCCGACGCCGCTTCGCGGCGCGGCTTAACTCAGGTGTTAGCGCCCACCACCGGCTATCAATGAGAGAGCCGCAGTGGTCTGTCGGTGCTCTCCCACTCTTGTGCTCCCACCCGCGCCTGCTAGGCGCCGGACGGCCCCCACATCCTTATCGCAGGCCTTTTGGCATCGGGCCGCGCATCAGCTCGGCCGCGCCCGCTCGGCTCTGAGCCGGCGCCCGGCCAGCTCGCAGTCGCCGGCCATGGCATGCTCCGCTCCGTGGAGTTAGGCCAACTCGGCAAGGTCGTGTGGGCTCTAACAATTCGTCCAAGCCGACGCCGCTTCGCGGCGCGGCTTAACTCAGGTGTTAGCGCTCGCACCAGTCGAATCGCAACGTGGGGATCAAATGGCTGCTCGTAATCTGTCGGAAGTGTCACGCGCAACGGTCGAGGCAATTGTCGCGAGCCCGCGTGTAGCTATGTACAACGTCGGCATTACCATGAGCCCTGATCGCCGTCGGCGTCAGTACGCTCTCTACTCCACCCCGCGGGCTTGGAACCATATGGCTTTCTTGGCGTATGGGCTCACTCTGCAACAAGCCCAAAAGCTGGAAATGGAGCTCTTCGAGCACTGCGCCAAGGCTCCTCCGAGAAGTCAGCTCGCAAAGAAGTACAGTCCCGTGAAAGAAGGGGCGTACCGCCGTAGCGCTGGTGGCCGCGCAGACGATGGCGAGGCGTCGTATTCGGTCTATGTGGCGTGGTGTGAACCAGGTGAGCGCTAACAATTCGTCCAAGCCGACGCCGCTTCGCGGCGCGGCTTAACTCAAGTGTTAGGCCCCGGAATCAGCTCTCTGGCGCTTTGGTGACGGGAAGTGGCGGGTTGCTGGCGTGTCGCTAGACTGCAGTCCACCCGATGCTCTGGTCACCTTTCCGCCAGAGCCCGCAATGGACCACGAAATGAAGCTGTCCGCTACCGCCGTCCGCCAGTCGCGAATCGAACGGGGCTGGTCCCAAGAACAGCTCGCCATCGCTTCTGGGCTGAGCCTGCGCACCGTGCAGCGCGTGGAGTCCGAAGGCATTGCCTCGCTCAGCACTGCGTCGAGCCTGGCGGCCACGTTCAGCGTCCCGCTCCTGCAGCTTCAGGAACTGCCAGTTTCGTCCCAGCCTCAGCACCCCGGGTCGAGCGTGTTCGCCATGTTCTATCTGGGCTTGGTCGTGCTAATGCTCGCGGCCATCGGTGAGTCCGGTCGCCTGCCAAGCGATCCTATGTCGTCGGGCATTCTCGCCACGGACATCCTGGTTGCGGTCGTAGGCGCCACGCTCGCCATCCCGGCCGGGTTCCGGCTGCTGCGCTCCGGCCTGTATGCCGGCGTCCTTCTTGCCGTAGTTGGTATCCCGTTGGTCACTCTGCTCTGCGGCGGGCTATTGGTCTCTGCCCTCGTTCACCGCTTCCCGCTCTGGCAATTGCTGGGCATTGGCGCCTGCGGCCTCGCACTCGTCGCAATGTCGGTGCGCGCGTTCTGGCAGAGTCAGCGGCCGGGGCCTAACAATTCGTCCAAGCCGACGCCGCTTCGCGGCGCGGCTTAACTCCGGTGTTAGGCGTGGCAGGAAGATGAACCGCCACTGGAATCTGCTGAAAGCCCTAAAGCCAGCTTCGATCGTAGTGGTGTTCGTAGTCTGGAATGCCATCGGCCTGTGCGGTGTGCACCTTAATGGCGGTGCGGGTCGTATTCGCACGCCTGCATCTGGGCTGCTCATGGCGGTCGACTGCGTCCTGCTCGCGGCTGCGGCAGCCGCGGTTGCGCTCAGCCCGGCCTGGCAGCGCCGTGCGCTCCGACCCGGTGCGGATATTGCGTCGGCACGGCCGGGCTTGTGGTTTATTGTGGCAATCGCGGGCTTTCTCGCAATTGCTGGCGGCGTGTCTGCAGTCGGTCTGCTTCGCGGCCACGCCTAACAATTCGTCCAAGCCGACGCCGCTTCGCGGCGCGGCTTAACTCAGGTGTTAGGCCGCATGAAGAGATTGCTCGCAAACGTAGTTGTGGCCATCGGCTGCGTCATCG
>NZ_BAAGAB020000118.1:0-3527 GCF_047159895.1 Lysobacter xanthus | reverse complement strand
GTAGGTCTTGCGGAGTCCGCGGGCGCGGACCACCGCGGCCGGGGCGGTCTGGGCATTCATTGCATGCTCTCCTTGCGCGGACCCGCGCTCGCCTTGAATCCCCGGGGCCCGGCCCCATAGCAGGCCCCGGCGCGCGATCCGCGCGAAGGAGACCAGCCTGCGATGACGACCGACCCGAACGTGCACGAGGCCGCCCCCGTCCCGGAAACCACCGGGGCCGGGGCCGACGAGGCGAAAAGCTGCTGCGATGCGCTGCAGGCGCAGCTCGACGACGCGACGGCCGAACTGGCGAAGCTGCGCGAGGACGTCCTCCGCGAGCGGGCCGACCTCGAGAACCAGCGGCGCCGCGTGGCGCGCGACATCGACACGGCGCGGCGCTTCGCGAACGAGCGCCTCCTCGGCGACCTGCTCCCGGTCATCGACAGCCTCGAGGCAGGCCTCTCGCAGGCGCCCGGCGACGCCGGCGCGCTGCGCGAGGGCATGGAACTCACCCTGCGCCAGCTCCTGAAGGTGGCGGGCGACAACGGGCTCGTCGCGGTCGACCCGGTCGGCCAGCCGTTCAATCCCGAGCACCACCAGGCCATGAGCATGGTCCCGTCCGCAGGTACGCCGGACAACCACGTGGTGCAGGTCTACCAGAAGGGCTGGCTGCTGAACGAGCGCCTGCTGCGACCCGCGCTGGTGGTCGTCGCGCAGTCCGGTTGAGCCCCGGCGCCTTGAACCGGCGCCGACGATCCATAGATAGAGCTTATCGGCGCACCGCGCCCCACGTATTCCAGAAATAGCAGGAGCATTCCCATGGGCAAGATCATCGGTATCGACCTCGGCACGACCAACTCGTGCGTCGCGGTCATGGAAGGCACGAAGGTGCGAGTCATCGAGAACGCCGAGGGCGACCGCACCACGCCGTCGATCATCGCGTACACGAAGGACGGCGAAGTGCTCGCCGGCGCCTCGGCCAAGCGCCAGGCCGTGACGAATCCGAAGAACACGTTCTACGCGGTGAAGCGCCTGATCGGCCGCAAGTTCACGGACGCGGAAGTGCAGAAGGACATCGGCCTGGTCCCGTACAAGATCGCCCAGCACGAGAACGGCGACGCGTGGGTGGAGACCGCCGACGGCCGCAAGATGGCACCGCAGCAGATCTCGGCCGAAGTGCTTGCGAAGATGAAGAAGACGGCCGAGGCCTACCTCGGCGAGACGGTCACCGAAGCGGTCATCACGGTGCCGGCGTACTTCAACGACAGCCAGCGCCAGGCGACCAAGGACGCGGGCCGCATTGCCGGCCTCGAGGTCAAGCGCATCATCAACGAGCCGACCGCGGCCGCGCTGGCCTACGGCCTCGACAAGTCGGGCGCCGACCGCAAGATCGCGGTGTACGACCTCGGCGGCGGCACGTTCGACGTCTCGATCATCGAGATCGCGGAAGTCGACGGCGAGAAGCAGTTCGAAGTGCTCGCCACGAACGGCGACACGTTCCTCGGCGGCGAGGACTTCGACAAGCGCGTCATCGATTACCTCGTCGACGAGTTCAACAAGGACCAGGGCATCGACCTGCGCAAGGATCCGCTCGCGCTGCAGCGCCTGAAGGACGCCGCGGAGCGCGCGAAGATCGAGCTGTCGACCGCGCAGCAGACCGAAGTGAATCTGCCGTACGTCACCGCGGACGCGTCGGGCCCGAAGCACCTCAACATCAAGCTGACGCGCGCCAAGCTCGAAGCGCTGGTGGACGACCTCGTCAAGAAGACGATCGAGCCGTGCCGCGTCGCGCTGAACGACGCCGGCCTGCGCGCGTCGGACATCAACGAGGTGATCCTCGTCGGTGGCCAGACCCGCATGCCGCGCGTGCAGCAGGCGGTGACCGAGTTCTTCGGCAAGGAGCCGCGCAAGGACGTCAACCCCGACGAGGCGGTGGCCATCGGTGCGGCGGTGCAGGGCGGCGTGCTGAAGGGCGACGTCAAGGACGTGCTGCTGCTCGACGTGACCCCGCTGAGCCTGGGCATCGAGACGCTGGGCGGTGTGTTCACCAAGATCATCGAGAAGAACACCACGATCCCGACCAAGGCCTCGCAGACGTTCTCGACCGCCGAGGACAACCAGTCCGCCGTCACGGTGCACGTGCTGCAGGGCGAGCGTGAGCAGGCGCGTTTCAACAAGTCGCTGGCCCGCTTCGACCTCACCGGCATCGAGCCAGCGCCGCGCGGCATGCCGCAGGTCGAAGTCTCGTTCGACATCGATGCGAACGGCATCGTGCATGTCACCGCCAAGGACAAGAAGACCGGCAAGGAGCAGAAGGTCGAGATCAAGGCCGGCTCGGGCCTGTCGGAGGACGAGATCAAGCGGATGGTCGAGGACGCCGAGGCCAATCGCGAAGAGGACAAGAAGTTCCACGAGCTCGTCGCCGCGCGTAACCATGCCGATGGCCTGATCCACATGACCCGCGGCGCGATCAAGGAGCACGGCGAGAAGGTGCCGGGCGACGCGATCGGTCGCGCGGAAACCGCGATCGCGGACCTCGAGACCGCGATGAAGGGCGACGACAAGGGCCAGATCGAGGCGAAGAGCCGCGCGCTGGAGGAAGCCGCGCAGTCGCTGCTGGCGGTCGCGCAGGCGGGCCAGGGCGGTGGCGACGCGGGCGCGCCGGGTGCCAATCCGGGCGGTGCGTCGCGCAACGATGACGTCGTCGATGCCGAGTTCACGGAAGTGAAGGGCGACGAGTCGAAGTAAGCTGTACCCGGACGGGAGCCGCGTTGCGGCTCCCGTTCCGTCTTGGGGACCCGCCGCGCGTGATCGACCCCGCCGGCCTGCACTGCACAGCGAACGAAGCCGATGAGCAAGCGTGACTACTACGAGGTCCTGGGCGTCGCCCGCGATGCGTCCGAGGAGGACCTCAAGAAGGCCTATCGCCGCTGTGCGATGAAGCACCATCCCGACCGCAATCCCGGCGACAAGGCGGCGGAGGAAGCGTTCAAGGAAGCCAAGGAGGCCTACGAGACGCTGTCGGACGGCGGCAAGCGCCGCATGTACGACGCGCACGGCCATGCGGCGTTCGAGCACGGCATGGGCGGCGGCGGTGGCGGCGCCGGGTACGCCGACATGGGCGACATCTTCGGCGACATCTTCGGGAACATCTTCGGCGGCGGCGCGCAGCGCGGTCCGCGTCGCGGTGCGGACATCGGCTACGTGATGGAGCTCTCGCTCGAGGAAGCCGTCGGCGGCGTCGAGAAGACGATCGACATCCCGACGCTCGACGAATGCGAAACCTGCGACGGAAGCGGCTCGTCGGACGGCAAGCTCGAGACCTGCGGCACGTGCCAGGGGCGCGGCCAGGTGCGCTTCCAGCGCGGCATCTTCTCGATGCAGCAGGGCTGCCCGCACTGCGGCGGCCGCGGCAAGATCATCGCGAACCCGTGCGGCGACTGCGCCGGCAACGGACGCGTGGAGCGCACCAAGACGCTGCAGGTGAAGATCCCGGCGGGCGTGGACAACGGCGACCGCATCCGCCTGTCCGGCGAAGGCGAGGCGGG
>NZ_BAAGAB020000117.1:0-3549 GCF_047159895.1 Lysobacter xanthus | reverse complement strand
CTGCGCTTCAACCAGCGCGTGCTGGAAGCCGCGTTGCAGAACATGAGCCAAGGCATCAGCGTCGTCGACGGTGCGCTGCGCCTCGTCGCCTGGAACCGGCGCTATGCGGAGCTGTTCGGTTTCCCGGCGGACCTGCTGCAGGTCGGCCGCCCGATCGCGGACCTCGCGCGCTGGGCGATGCGCGAGGTGCGCATGGACGGCGACGTCGAGCGCGCGCTCGACCGGCGCCTCGCCTTCATGCGCGCCGGCACGCCGCACCTGTCCGAGCGCGTGCTGCCGGACGGCAGCATCATCGAGATCCGCGGCAATCCGATGCCCGGCGGCGGCTTCGTCGCCACGTTCACCGACGTCACCGCCTTCCGTCGCGCGCAGGCCGGGCTGCTGCTCGCCAACGAGACGCTGGAGCAGCGCGTGGCCGAGCGCACCGCGGAGTTGCAGGTGGCGACGCGCGAGGCCGAACGCGCCAACCACGCGAAAAGCCGGTTCCTGACGGCGATCGGCCACGACCTGATGCAACCGCTGCATGCGGCGCAACTGTTCGTCGACGCGCTCGGAGACGAGCTGGACGACGCGCGACAACGCGGCACGGTCACTCAGGTGCGCGGCGCGCTGGAGTCGACCGTCGAACTGCTCTCGGGCCTGCTCGACATGTCGCGCCTCGAGGCCGGGGGCCTCGTGCCGCAGCCCCGCGCGGTCGCGCTCGCCGACGTGCTGGATCCGCTCGCGTCCGAGTTCGCGGCGATCGCCGCGGCGCGCGGCCTGCGGTTCGACTACGTGCGTTCGGCGACGTGGATCGACACCGATCCGCAGCTGCTTCGTCGCGTCCTGCAGAATTTCCTCGCCAATGCGGTGCGCTACACCGTCCGCGGACGCGTGCTGCTCGGCGTTCGCCGCACCGGCGGCCTGCTGCGCATCGAGGTGCACGACACCGGGCCCGGCATCGAGGCGGCGCGGCGGCGCGAGATCTTCGAGGAGTTCCGCCGCGGCGAGGACGTGGCGGGCCAAGGCCTGGGCCTCGGTCTCTTCATCGCCGATCGCATCGCGGCACTGCTCCGCGCACCGATCGACCTGCGATCGACGCTGGGGCAGGGCACCTGCTTCTCGATCGCGCTCCCGCATGTGGACGCACCGGTGCGGGACGTCCGCGTCGCGGCGGCCCCGCGGCTCGCCGGCCTGCGCGTGCTGTTGCTGGACAACGACCCCGCCGCGCTGGCGGCGACGCGGAGCCTGCTCGAACGCTGGGGGTGCGACGTCGTCGCCGCGCGCGATCGCCTCGAGGCCTTGGCCGCGTGCGAAGCGTTCGACCCGTCGGCATGGCTGCTCGACTACCATCTCGACCAGGGCGACACGGGCCCGGCGGTCGCGCGGGCGCTGGAGGAGCGCTTCGGGACGCGTCCGACGCTCGTGGTGAGTGCGGACGCGAGCGCCGAGGTGCGCGCGCGGGTGGAGGACTCCGGCTATCGGCTGCTGGCCAAGCCGGTCAAGCCGCTCGCCCTGAAGTCGATGCTGGACCGGTGGGTGGTCGCCGGGGAACGCGCGGCCAGCGCCGTCGACTGAGGCTCAGGATTCGACGAGCCGCGCCGGATCGGTCAGCTCCAGCTCGCGCAGCACCACGCTCGCCTGGGTGCGATTGCGCACGCCGAGACGCTCGAAAATGGCCGACAGGTGCGCCTTGACCGTGCGTTCCTGCACGTCGAGCCGATCGGCGATCTGCTTGTTCAGCAGGCCCTGCGCGACCAGCGTGAGCACGCGGAATTGCTGAGGCGAAAGGCTCGCCAGACGCGACGCCAGGTCGGCGTCCCCGCTGGCGCTGTGCGTGCGCGCCACCGCCGCGCGCAACGGCGCCGGCAACCATTGCTCGCAGGCGAGCACGGCGCGGATCGCGTCGCGCAACTCGTCGAGCCCGGCGCTCTTCGGCAGGTAGCCGGCGGCGCCGTGGTCGAGGGCACGCCGTACCACCCGCGGATCGTCGTTGGCGGACACCACGACGACCGCCACGTGCGGGAACTGCGCGCGCACCGCGGCCAGTCCCGCGAGGCCGTGGTTGCCCGGCATGTGCAGGTCCAGCAGAACGAGATCGATGTCCGGCTCGCGCTCCAGCACCGCGAGCACCCCGTCGAGCGAATCGGCCTCGTGCACCACCAGCCCGTCCACCGCGTCGCGCGCCGCGCCGCGCAGGGCGGCCCGGAACAGCGGATGGTCGTCGGCGACGAGCAGCGCGGGCATTACTGGACCGTCCAGCCTCCGTCGACGTCGATCGTGTGGCCGGTCACGTTGCGTGCCGCGGGCGACATCAGGAACGCGGTGATCCCGGCGAGTTCCTCGAACGTGATGAACACGCCCTTCGGCATCGGCTTGAGCATCACTTCGCTCACCACCTGCGATTCCGGGATGCCGCGCGTGCGCGCCTGGTCGGCGATCTGCTTGTCGACCAGCGGCGTCTTCACGTACGTCGGACATATCGTGTTGACGGTGATGTCCGTGTCGTTCGTCTCCAGCGCGATGACCTTCGAGAAGCCGAGCAGCCCGTGTTTCGCCGCGACGTACGCGCTCTTGAACGGGCTCGCCACCAGCGAGTGGATCGAGCCGATGTTGACGATGCGGCCGAAGCCGCGCTCGCGCATGCCGGGCAGCACGGCGCGCGTGAGCCGCGCGACGCCGATCAGCATCACCTGCACGAGCAGCTCCCATTTCTCCATCGGGAAGTCTTCGAGCCTGGACACGTGCTGCAGGCCCGCGTTGTTGACCAGGACATCGACCGGGCGGGAGACCGCGGCGAGGACGGCGGCGACGCTCGAATCGGACGTGACGTCGAGCGCGTGCGCCTCGGCGCTGTGGCCGTCGTCGTTGATGGCGCGGGCGACGGCCGTGGCGGCGTCGCCGGACAGGTCGGTCACGACGACGTGGTGCCCGTCGCGCGCGAGTTCCGCGGCGATTCCGGCACCGATGCCGCTGCCCGCACCGGTCACGAGGACGCAGCGCGGCGTGGAATGGCGTGGGGTCATGGGGATCCTCCTGCGTGCAGCGTACCAATGCGCGGGTCGCGTGGCGTGGTACGAACGTACGATGGCGACCGCGCAGCCGCTTGCTAGGGTGGGGCCATGAAAATGCCCCGAACCCTGTCCACGTTCCTCTGCGCCTCGGCCGCGACGCTGCTCGTAGGCTGCGCGGGCCTTCCACCGGAGACGCGTATGGATGCCTTCGCCACGCCACGCGTCACGATCCATCGCGACGGCGACGACCTGCTGACCGCGGGCCTGGGGCTCGCGGGCCTGCGTGCGGCACCGCCCGCGTTCGCCGACGCGGCGCATCCGACGCCGGTCGAGCTGCGGCGACGCGCGATCCGCGCGAACTGGCAGGGTATCGCCGACCTGTCGCCCGCCGGCGGTTACGGGACGCTCTACGGCGGGGCGCCCCCCCCCCCCGGGCGCGGGGGGGGCGGGCCGAGGCCGGCCCCCGGGGCGCCCCCCCGCCCCCGCCGATGCCGCCGCCGCCCCCGCCGCCGCCCGGCGCGCCCACCGACTCCGCCGTCGCAACGCAGGCCGGTTC
>NZ_BAAGAB020000116.1:0-3903 GCF_047159895.1 Lysobacter xanthus | reverse complement strand
CGCGCGCATCGAAGGCCATGCCTGGTTCGACTTCACGGCGCTCTGCGAGGGCCCGCGCGCGGCGAGCGCATCCGCGAGCACGAGATCTTCCAGCGCGACGGCGACGACCTGCACTGCGAAGTCCCGATCCGCATCTCGCAGGCCGCGCTGGGCGACACGATCCGCGTCCCCACGCTCGGCGGCGACGTCGAACTGCGCATCCCCGCGGAAACGCAGACCGGCAAGATGTTCCGCCTGCGCGGCAAGGGCGTGCGCTCGGTGCGCAGCCGCTCCGAGGGCGACCTCTACTGCCGCGTCATCGTCGAGACGCCGGTCAACCTGACGCAGGAACAGCGCGACATCCTCGAGCAGTTCGAGGCGACGTTCGCCGGAGACGGCGCGCGCCGGCATTCGCCCCGGTCGTCGACGTTCCTCGACGGCGTGAAGGGCTTCTGGGAACGCATGACCGGCTGATGCAGCGCTCGGTCTGACGTGCGCGCGGCGGAGGCCGCGACACGCGGGCCGGCCTCAGTCGGGATGTGAAGCGTTGTCACCACGGCCGGCGCCAAAGCGCCGGTCGAGCACGCCCAGCAGGCGCTTGAAGCCGCGCGAGAAGCGGCCGCGACGCGTCTTGCGCTGCTTCTCGTCCTCGCTCGTCAGCCACGCCACCTGGATCACGCGCCGCTCGCCTTCGAACGGCAGGTGTCCATGAAACGAGTTGTCCTCGCGCTTGAAGGCAGCGAGGGTCCCGTACAGCGGCCGTACTTCGGGCACGACGAGCGACTCGATGTCGTCGATCCTTCCGAGGAAGCGCAGGCAGCCGTCACTGGTGTCCGGCCAGTCCTCGTTGAGGTAGAGCAGGGCGGTGACGACTTTCGAACGGCTGTCGGTGTGGATCGTGCCGTGCCGCCGGTTGAGCGAGCGGCAGAGCGTGGCGAGCGTCGGTTTCGCGCCGAGTGCGTCGATGCCCAGTCGCCGGCCGACGGCATCGCCGAACTCCGCCGACGTCATCTGCGCGACCACCGCTCGGACCGACGGGCCGCACTCGGCGTCCGCATACGGGAAGAAACCGGCGCTGCGGTAGCGCGGGAAGTCGGCGGCGAGCGCGGCGCGTGCGTCGGCGGGGAGCACGTCCTCGAGCACGAACAGCGGGAACGGGGCTGCCGTCGTCGCGGCCGGCGCGGCCAGGCGTGAAGCGTCGAGCAGGGCGTCCATCGCGGCTCCCGGAGTCCAACCGCGGATTCTAGGCGCTTGTCCGTCGAAGGCACCGTCGCTAGCCTCGCCGGATGAACGAACCGACCCGACTCCTCATCCACGGTGCCAGCGGACGCATGGGGCAGTCGCTGCTGCGCCTCGCCGCCGAGCGCGACGACGTGCGCATCGTCGCGGCCGCCTCGAGGCGCAAGCCGGAAGGGCTGCCGCCCGCCACGGCGTGGGTCGACAGCCGGCAGCTGGACGCGGCACCGGAGTTCGACGTCGCCATCGATTTCAGCCTGCCCGAAGCCTTCGACACGGTGCTCGGCCTCTGCCGGACGCGCTCCGCGGCGTTCGTTTCGGGCACCACGGGCCTGTCGGAGTCCCAGCGGGCGTCGCTGGCCGAGGCGGCGCGTGACGTCCCGATCGTGTGGGCGGCGAATTTCAGCCTCGGCGTCGCCGTGCTGGCCGACCTCGTCGAGCGCGCGGCCCGCACGCTGCCGGGCTGGGACTGCGACATCGTCGAATCCCATCACGTGCACAAGAAGGACGCGCCGTCGGGCACGGCGCTCGCGCTCGGCGAACGGGCCGGCGACGGCGGGGCGACGCCGCGATACGCCTCGTTGCGCGCAGGGGACATCGTCGGCGAGCACCTCGTGCAGTTCGCCACGGTCGGCGAGCGGATCGAACTGGTCCATCGCGCGACGAGCCGCGACATCTTCGCGCGCGGCGCGCTCCACGTCGCCCGGCGGCTTCACAGCCGCCCGGCGGGCGCCTGGCGCGTGGCCGACCTGCTCGACTGAACGACCGTTCGGCCGAATCCACGCGACGCGCTGGCGCGAAGCCGCTCGCGTCGCTAGAATTCCCGCTCGCCTGAAGCCCTTCGTCGGACCGGTCCCGCACCGCGTCCGCGATTTTCTGCAGCCGCGATCCGGCACCTGCAGGGCTCGGCATCCCGTGGCAGCACAGGCGACCCCCGTGACCCAATCCGCAATCCTCGCGCTCGAAGACGGAACGATCTTCGAGGGCGTATCGGTCGGCGCGCCCGGCCTGTCCGTCGGCGAAGTCGTATTCAACACGGCGATGACCGGCTACCAGGAGGTCGTGACCGACCCCTCGTACGCCCGCCAGCTCGTCACGCTGACGTATCCGCACATCGGCAACACCGGCACGACGCCGAAGGACGACGAGGCGAAGACGGTGTGGCCGGCCGGCCTCATCGTGCGGCATGTGCCGAAGCGCCCGAGCAACTGGCGGTCGCAGCTGTCGCTGCCCGAATGGCTTGCGGCGAAGGGCATGGTCGCGATCTCCGACATCGACACGCGCAAGCTCACGCGACTGCTCCGCGACCGCGGCGCGCAGAACGGTGCGCTGATGGCAGGCGACATCGACGCCGACGTGGCGATCGAAGCCGCGCGCAAGTTCCCCGGCCTCAAGGGCATGGACCTCGCGAAGGAGGTCTGCACGCGCGAAGCCTACGCTTGGACGGAAACCGAGCTCGATCTCGACACCGACAGCTTCGCCGCCACCGACGGCCGCTTCCACGTGGTCTGTTACGACTTCGGCGTGAAGCTCAACATCCTGCGCATGCTGGCCTCGCGCGGTTGCCGCGTCACGGTCGTGCCCGCGCAGACGCCCGCGGCCGACGTCTTCGCGATGAATCCCGATGGCGTCGTGCTGTCGAACGGCCCCGGTGATCCGGAGCCGTGCCTGTATGCGATCGAGGCGACCCGCGAATTCCTGGCGCGCCGGCTTCCGCTGTACGGCATCTGCCTCGGTCACCAGCTGCTCGCGCTGGCCGCCGGTGCGCGCACGCTGAAGATGAAGTTCGGTCACCACGGTGCCAACCACCCCGTGCAGGACCTCGACAGCGGGCGCGTCCTGATCACCAGCCAGAACCACGGCTTCGCGGTCGACGAAGCGACGCTGCCCGCGAACGTCCGCGTGACCCACCGCTCGCTGTTCGACGGCAGCAACCAGGGCATCGCGCTCACCGACGCGCCGGCCTTCTCGTTCCAGGGCCACCCCGAAGCGAGCCCGGGGCCGCATGACGTGGCGCCCCTGTTCGATCGATTCCTTGCGTCGATGGAGGCGCGTTGACATGCCCAAGCGCACCGACATCAAGACCGTGCTGATCATCGGCGCGGGCCCGATCGTGATCGGCCAGGCCTGCGAGTTCGACTACTCCGGCGTGCAGGCCTGCAAGGCCCTGCGCGACGAGGGCTTCCGGGTCGTGCTGGTGAACAGCAACCCGGCGACGATCATGACCGACCCGGACATGGCCGACGCGGTCTACATCGAGCCGATCACCTGGCAGACGGTCGAGAAGATCATCGCCAAGGAAAAGCCCGATGCGCTGCTGCCCACGATGGGTGGCCAGACGGCGCTCAACTGCGCGCTCGACCTCGCCGACAACGGCATACTCGAGAAGTACGGCGTGGAACTGATCGGCGCCTCGCGCGACGCCATCCGCATGGCCGAGGACCGCGAGCTGTTCCGTGTCGCGATGGCCGAGATCGGCCTTGAATGCCCGAAGGCCGCGGTGGCGCGGAACTTCGAGGAAGCGGTACAGATTCAGACGACCGTCGGCTTCCCGACGATCATCCGTCCGTCCTTCACCCTGGGCGGCACCGGTGGCGGCATCGCCTACAACAAGGAAGAGTTCGAGGAGATCGCCAAGCGTGGCCTCGAGCTCTCGCCCGTGCACGAGATCCTCGTGGAGGAATCGGT
>NZ_BAAGAB020000115.1:0-3955 GCF_047159895.1 Lysobacter xanthus | reverse complement strand
CGGCGCCTGCGGCTTCCCGCCCGAACCGTCGTCGGCGTTCATCTGGACGGCGGCACTGGGCCTTCGCGCGATCCCCGCCGTGTTCGAACTGGTGCATCCGGACGACCGCGCCGCGTTGATGGAGCTCGGCAACCTCCTCGAGCCCGGTGGCCCCGCTGGTGAGATCCAGTTCCGCATCCGTCGTCCCGACGGTACCGAGCGGACCGTGCTCGCCCGTTCGGTGGCCACCACCGACGAGCACGGTCGGCCGATCGTGCGCGGCTTCCAGCAGGACGTGACCGACCTCGTCGACGCGCGGGAACGTGCGCTGCAGGCGCAGGCGCAGTACCGCTTCCTGTTCGAGCACAACCCGCTGCCGATGTGGGTCTTCGACCGCGAATCGCTGACGATCCTCGCGGTGAACGATGCGATGGTCGAGCACTACGGCTACGCGCGGGACGCGCTGGTGGGCGCGAGCACGCTGTCGATCCGCCCTGCCAACGAACACCAGGCGCTGCGCGAAAGCGCCGGCACGGTGTCCGGTGCGCTGCCGCAGGGACGCGTCTGGACGCACCTGCATCGCGACGGCCGCACCATGCGCATGGCCGTGCACTCGCACGACATCGAATTCGACGGCCGTCGCGCACGCCTGGTCGCCGCGCAGGACGTCACCGAGCGCGAGCGCGCCGAAGAGCGCTTCCGCCTCGTTTCCCGCGCGACGAGCGACGTCGTCTACGACTACGACGTCGAGCGGCGCGAGATCTGGTGGAGCGATTCCTACTACACCCGTTTCGGCACGCTGCCGACGCCGGTGGCCGCGCTCGACGAATGGGCCTCGCGCGTGCACCCGTCCGACCACGCACGCGTCACCGCCGGCCTGTCGCGCGCGCTCGAGCGCGACGATGCGGAATGGCAGGAGCAGTACCGCTACCGTCGCGGCGACGGCAGCTACGCGCTCGTGATCGACCGTGCCTTCATCCAGCGCGACGTCACCGGACGCGCGCTCCGCGTGGTCGGCGGCATGCTCGACATGAGCGAGCGCGAGAACTACGAGGAACGGCTCGCCTACCGCGCCACGCACGACGCACTGACGGACCTCCCGAACCGCCAGCTGCTGCAGGACCGTCTGCAGCAAGCGCTGCTCAATGCGCAGCGCTACGGCCGCGACGGCGTGCTGATCTTCGTCGACCTGGACGATTTCAAGCTGGTCAACGACACCCTCGGCCACGGCGCGGGCGACCAGGTGCTGTGCGAAGTCGCTCAGCGGCTTCGCGGAGTCGCGCGGGAGACGGACACCGTCGCGCGCTTTGGCGGCGACGAGTTCGTGATCATCCTCACCGAGCAGATGGGCGACACCGGCGCCTCCGAAGTGATGCGGCGCATCACGGACGCGCTGGGCCGCCCGATCGACATCGGCGGCTCGCTGCAGACGCTGACGGCCAGCATCGGCTGGTGCCGCTTCCCGGAAGCGGGGGACGACGTGGAGACGCTGCTCAAGCATGCCGACCTCGCCATGCACCAGGCCAAGCGCCAGGGCCGCAACCGCGCGGTGCCGTTCCAGAACGAGTTCGTCGACGGCGTTTCGCGCCGCGTGCAGCTGGTCGCCGAATTGCGTCGCGCGCTGGAACGCAAGGAGTTCGTGGCGGTGTTCCAGCCGCTGTTCGACAGCGAGGAGCGCCCCGTCGCGCTGGAGACGCTGGTGCGCTGGCGCCATCCCGAGCGCGGCCTGCTGATGCCGGGCGAGTTCATCCCGGTCTGCGAGGAGAGCGGGCTGATCGTCGAACTCGGCCGCCGCGTGCTCGACGAAGCCGCGCGCCACTGGCGCCTGCTCGCCGATGCCGGCATGCCCGGCCTGCGCGTGGCGGTGAATGTCTCGCCTGCGCAGTTCAGCGACGACCTGGTGCGCTACGTGGCCGAGACCGTGCAGCGCCACCGGTTGCCGGCCGAAGTGCTCGAACTCGAGATCACTGAAGGCCTGCTGATGCAGGACCCGGAACGCGCGATCGAGCTGATGCGGCAGATCGCCGCGCTCGGCGTGAGTTTCTCGATCGACGACTTCGGCACGGGCTATTCGAGCCTCGCCTACCTCAAGCGCTTCCCGATCGACCGCCTGAAGATCGACCGCTCGTTCGTGCGCGACCTCGGCAGCGACGAGGACGATGCGGCGATCTGCAATTCGATCATCGGCCTCGCGCATGCGCTCGACATCCGCACCGTGGCCGAGGGCGTGGAGACCGCATTGCAGCTCGACTGGCTGCGTGCGCGACACATCGACGAGGTGCAGGGTTACCTGCTCGGTCGCCCGATGCCGTTCGAGGAACTGCTGCCGTTGCTCACGCGATTCATTGCACGCGCGCGGGTCGACGTCCCGGCCTGAGCCGGTTCAGCAGCAGCGCCTGGCGACGCGGCGCAGCAGGTCCGGCACCGCGCCCGTCTTCGACACCACCTCGCACCCGTAGCGCCCGGCGAGCCCCTCGACGTCCCCCGCGACGTCCAGCGCGGTGAGCACGACGACGGGCACGTCGCGGTAGTCGCTGCGGGCCTTCCATTCCAGGAATTCCCAGCCGTCCATCACCGGCATCATCAGGTCGAGCAGGATCGTGCAGGGCGCGGAGCCCTGGGCCAGCACGTCGCAGGCGGCGCGTCCGTCCGGTGCGAGCTCGACGCCATAGCCTTCCGCCGACAGCAGTTCGCCGAGCGATTCGCGGATGGCGGCGTTGTCTTCGACGACGAGGATGGAGGGCATTCGGGAAGCGGCCGTAACAGCGACGGCGGAGTCTAGCCCGCCTGCCACCTCCCGGTGGGACGGGCGATGGAACGCTGCCCGCCCCGGCGTCAGCGGGCGGGGTCGAGCCGCAGCACGTCGCGGGCCGGGCCGGGAAGGAACGGGGTGGGGCGCCCCGCGACCCAATCGGCATGACCCGCGCCCCAGAACGGGGAGAGCGGGTGGCCGCTCTGGCCGCCGGGCATCTGCGCGATCCCTTCGGCTTCGCGGCCCGGGGAGACGACCATCCGTTCCGACGCGCCGAAATCGCGTGCCATCGCGCGCGGCGTCAGCGAGTCGCCGTCGAGCGGTTCGGCCGGCATACACAGCGCCCGCCGCGCGAAGGGCAGGGCGCTCGCCAGCGGATGGCAGATCGCCGCGGTGTTGCGCTCGCCCCAAGTCCGCTCGCGCAGCGGACCGCGCTTGCCGAGGCCGGACTTCACCTCGCGCGCCGCGTCTTCGAACAGCGCGGTCCACGACGCGAAACGCGGATCGAGCAGGTGCACGGGGCGCTGGGTCACCAGCGGCCAGGCGACGCCTTCGATCTGGGGCACGTCCGGCAACTCCGCTTTCGGCCCGAGCGCGATATGCGCGGGCAGCAACAGCCCTTCGCGGACACGGTCGAGCACGGCCTGACGCCAGGCGCGCACGAGCCGATACCGCACCGCGGAGGCGGTCGCCCGCGGTTCGATCGGCCCGAGGTCGATGGCGCGGAGCGGCGAGCCCGCCGGCGCGGCATGCGCGGCCTCGTGCAGCAGCGTCGCCCAGCGTTGCAGGAAGACGCTGCGGTCGTCGAGCTGGATGTCCAGCAGGTCGCGCTCGGTGAAGTGCGTCCGGGCGAGCAGATCGTCGCGGATCCTGCGCGCGCGCACCGCCAGCACGTAGCCGCCGTCGCCGATGCGGGCGAGGTCGGCGCCGTCGGTCACGCGCGCGTTCGCCGTCCACAGGCGTCCGTTGGGCGGATCGACGATGACCGGGTTCCCGGCGGTCGAGATCGGCCAGGGCGGGCAGGTGCGCGCATCGGAGAGTCCCGATGCCGCGCAGCCCGGGGCGCGCTTCGGCATCGGGCCCAGCAGGCGCCAGCCGATCCGGCCCGAGCGGTCGGCCACCAGCAGGTTCTGCGCCGGGATGGCCGTCGCCTCGGCCTGGTGCACTGCGGCGTCGAGCGACCCCGCGCGTGCGAGGCCGAGCAGTCCGAAGTTGAGCGAGCCG
>NZ_BAAGAB020000114.1:0-4008 GCF_047159895.1 Lysobacter xanthus | reverse complement strand
GACCCCCCCCCCCCCCCGCCACACCCGCCTCGCCGGCCTCGAGCCGCTCGTGATCACGCCGCAGACGAACTTCGTCAACGTGGGCGAGCGCACGAACGTCACCGGGTCGGCGCAGTTCAAGAAGCTGATCCTCGAAGGCCGGTTCGACGAGGCGATCGTGGTCGCGCGCCAGCAGGTCGAGAACGGCGCGCAGGTGATCGACGTCAACATGGACGAGGGCATGCTCGACTCCGAGAAGGCGATGGTCGAGTTCCTCAACCTGATGTCAGCCGAGCCCGACATCGCGCGCGTTCCGGTGATGGTGGACAGCTCGAAGTGGACCGTGATCGAGGCCGGCCTGAAGTGCCTGCAGGGCAAGGGCATCGTCAATTCGATCTCGCTGAAGGAAGGCGAGGCCGAGTTCCTGCGGCAGGCGCGACTGGTGAGGCGCTACGGCGCCGCGGTCGTGGTGATGGCGTTCGACGAACAGGGCCAGGCGGACACGCTGGAGCGCAAGGTCGAGATCAGCAGCCGCGCCTACCGCCTGCTGACCGACGAGGTCGGCTTCCCGCCCGAGGACATCATCTTCGACCCCAACGTGTTCGCGATCGCGACCGGCATCGAGGAGCACGACGGCTACGCGGTCGCCTTCATCGAAGCAACCCGCGAGCTGAAGCGCCGTTTTCCCGACTGCCACGTCTCCGGCGGCGTCTCGAACGTCTCGTTCTCCTTCCGCGGCAACGAACCCGTGCGCCAGGCGATCCACGTTGTGTTCCTGTACCACGCGATCCGCGCGGGCATGGACATGGGCATCGTCAACGCGGGTGCCCTGCCCCTCTACGACGACCTGAACGCGGACCTGCGCGAACGCGTCGAGGACGTCGTGCTCAACCGGCGCCGCGACGGCACCGAGCGCCTGCTCGAGATCGCTGACCGCTACAAGGGAAAGAAAGGCGAGAAGCGGGTCGAGGATCTGCGCTGGCGCGAGAAGCCGGTCCGCGAACGTCTGGCGCATGCGCTGGTACACGGGCTCGACGCCTGGGTCGAGGCCGACACCGAGGAAGCACGCGCACAGGCGCTGCGTCCGCTCGACGTGATCGAAGGCCCGCTGATGGAGGGCATGAACCTGGTCGGCGACCTGTTCGGCGCCGGCAAGATGTTCCTGCCGCAGGTGGTGAAGTCGGCGCGCGTGATGAAGAAGGCCGTCGCCTACCTGCTGCCCTACATCGAGGCGGAGAAGCTGCGTACCGGGGACACCGGGCGCTCGAACGGCAAGATCGTGCTCGCGACGGTCAAGGGTGACGTGCACGACATCGGCAAGAACATCGTCGGCGTCGTGCTCGCCTGCAACAACTTCGAGGTCATCGACCTCGGCGTCATGGTGCCGGCGCAGGTCATCCTGGATCGTGCAAAGGCGGAGAACGCCGACCTCGTCGGCCTGTCGGGGCTGATCACGCCGTCGCTCGAGGAGATGAGCCACGTCGCGCGCGAGATGCAGCGCCAGGGCCTCGACATGCCGCTGCTGATCGGTGGCGCGACCACCTCGCGCGCGCACACCGCGCTGAAGATCGATCCGCATTACCGGCAGCCGACGGTCTGGGTGAAGGACGCCTCGCGCGCGGTCGGCGTCGCGCAGTCGCTGATCTCGGTCGAGCTGCGGGCGCCGTTCGTCGCCGCCAACCAGGCCGATTACGCGGAGATCCGCGAGCGCCATCGCAAGCGGGGCGACGGCAAGCGGCTGGTCGCGCTCGATGCGGCGCGTGCACAGCGCTTCGACGGCGGTTGGACGGACTACGCGCCTCCGCGCCCGGTGTCGTCGGGGCTGCACGTCGTCGACGATTGGCCGCTCGAGGACCTGCTGCCGTTCGTCGACTGGTCGCCGTTCTTCAACACCTGGGAACTCGCGGGACGCTATCCCGAGATCCTCGACGACGCGGTGGTGGGCGCGCAGGCCCGCGAGCTGCATCGCGACGCGCTGGCGATGCTCGACCGCATCGTCGCCGAGCGCTGGCTACGGGCAAAGGCCGTGTTCGGCCTGTGGCCGGCGCAATCGGTCGGCGACGACGTCGACGTGCGCCTGGAGGCCGGCTGCGGCCCTGCGTTCGCGGGCGTGCGCCGCGCGGCGCCACCCGCCGACGTGCTCGACCGCACGGTGCGGCTGCACTTCCTCCGCCAGCAGGTGGACAAGCCGGTCGAGCGCCCGGATTTCTGCCTCGCGGATTTCGTCGCGCCGGCCGGTGGGCCGCCGGACTGGATGGGCGCGTTCGCCGTGACCGCAGGGCTCGGGATCGAGCCGCACGTCGCGCGGTTCGAGGCGCAGCACGACGACTACAACGCGATCCTGCTGAAGTCGCTTGCCGACCGGCTCGCCGAGGCACTCGCCGAGCGCCTGCACCAGCGCGTGCGCCGCGAGTTCTGGGGCTACGCGCCGGACGAAGCGCTGGACGGCGATGCGCTGATCGCCGAGCGCTATCGCGGCATCCGGCCGGCGCCCGGCTACCCCGCCTGCCCGGACCACAGCGAGAAGTCGACGCTGTTCCGCCTGCTCGACGCCACCGCGCACGCCGGCGTCGAACTCACGGAGAGCTTCGCGATGTACCCGGCATCGTCCGTCTCCGGCTACTACCTGAGCCATCCGGGCAGCCAGTATTTCGTCGTCGGCCGCGTCTCGCGCGAGCAGGTGGCCGACTACGCGAAGCGCCGCGGCGTCGAGGTCGCCGAGGTCGAGCGCTGGCTCGCCTCGAACCTCGACTACGACCCGGAATGACCCGTCACCACACCAGGTCGTCGGGCACCTGGTAACGCGGGTCGCTGTACGGGTCGTCCCCCGGCGCGGCATTCGGATCGACCCGCAGCGCGACCGCCTGCGGGAAGATGCGTTCGGCCTCGTCCAGCGTCGCGAGCGTCACGAGCGCGTAGCGACCGTCGAGCTGCACCACGCCGAGCTCGCCGGCGTTCAGCGCACGCAGCTGATCCGCGGTGACGTAGACCCGCTTGATCTTGCCGCCGTATGGGAAGTGCCGCGCGATGTCGGCGTCCTTCTCGTTGAGCGTCTTGTCCTTGAGGAACTCGCCGAGCCGCGCGCGCGCTTCGCGGCGCTGGCGCGCTTCTTCCTGGCGCGCGGCCTCGGCGGCGATGCGCTCGTCCTTCTCCTTCTGCGCGCGGATCGCGTACGCCTTGGCGAGGTCGATTTCCTCCCGGCTGCGGCGATCGCGCGGCGCCCCGGGCTTCGGCGGACGCGGCCGGTCCTTGCCGCCACGCGGCGCGGCATCGGCCCGCGGCGCGCCGCCGGGCTTGCGGCCGTCGCGGCGGTCCGGACGCGCATCGCGTTTTTCGGGGCGTGGAGCGGCAGGCGCGGGCTTGAAGCCGAGGCCGAGTAGCTGGTCGCGAAGGGTGTCGCTCATGGGCCGGGCTCAGTAATGCGGCGGCGGCGGCTCGAGCGCCGCGTCGCCGGTAAGGTCGGTGGCGAGGCCACTGCGGATCTGACGCAACTCGTCGAGCGCGCGATGCAGCTGCAGCAGCAGCCGGCCGTTCTCCGCGCGCAGCTCGGCGACTGCGTCGCTCAGTTCGACGTGCGCATGCTCCTGGAACGCGAGGCGCGTCTCCAGCTCGACGAGCCGGTCCTCGAGGCCGGCGTCCGTCATGCGAACACCGAACGGCCGCGACCGATGCCGTAGTACGCCAGGCCGGCAGCTTCCACTTCGTCCGGGTGGTAGATGTTGCGGCCGTCGAACAGCACCGCATCGCGCAGCGACGCTCGCAGACGCGTGAAGTCGGGGCTGCGGAACGGCTTCCACTCGGTCACGACGAACAGCGCATCGGCGTCCACGAGCGCGGCGTTCGCGCTGTCGCAGAGCACGAGGTCGTCGCGGTCGCCGAAGATGTGCTGCGCCTCGTCGCCGGCCTCCGGGTCGAACGCGCGCACGCGCGCGCCCGCGTCCCACAACAGCTGCAGCTCCGGGCCGATCGTCGCGGCGATCGTGTCCCCGATCTCCTTGTTGGACGGCCAGATGTCGCGCAGGTAGACCG
>NZ_BAAGAB020000113.1:0-4039 GCF_047159895.1 Lysobacter xanthus | reverse complement strand
GTAACGCTCAGACCAGCGGACTGTGCCACGGTGAGGGTGTAATCCGGAGCGAGAAACGACTCAAGCTTGGCTCCGTCTTGGGCACGAATTGCTTCAGACCATGCTACTTCCAAGCGCCGGAACTCTGCCGTTTCGGGGTGTTCGCGAGCGAAGGAAACGGAGCTGCTCGACAGAAGGAAAATCAGCGCAAAGCGAATCAGAGTCTTCATGGCGCCCTCGACGTGGTTGTGCCGCCTAACACCTGAGTTAAGCCGCGCCGCGAAGCGGCGTCGGCTTGGACGAATTGTTAGGCCCCGTTGCCGGTGGGCTTCATGACCACGTTGATGACAATCGAGTCGCCGTCCGACAGCACCTCGACACGGTCTGACTTTTCCAGCTGCGAAGCGGCCGCAGGGGAAGCTTTGCCATCTAGGAGGAATAGAACCCTGCTCGGATTGATCAACGAGGTTCGGCCGGTGTCAGCTGAGAACCGGTCCACGATGCTGGGAACGTTGTAAGCGTTGCGGGGAGCCAGTTCCGCCTTCGGGTAAGTCAGCTTGGTGCCCACGCGCTCCGCTGATGCAGTGGAAGTGAGGACCAACAGGGCAACAGACGCAAAAAGCTTCTTCATGGAACCTCCATTTTCGATGAACCGAGTTTAGGGGCCTAACACCTGAGTTAAGCCGCGCCGCGAAGCGGCGTCGGCTTGGACGAATTGTTAGGCGTGACCGGCCGCCAACTCACACGACCTTGCCTTCGCGATCAAGGTTCGCTCCGCAGCTCTTGCATACCCAGCCGCCGAACATCGCTTGCCGGAAACTTGCAGGCACGCGAGCTTTCGGCTGAGGCGCGGAGCACTGTTGGCAGTGCCGGCGCGGGATGAGAAAGCCGATAACGAGGACAGTTACGCCGCCTCCAATTGCTCCAATAACTCCTGGTGTCACGAGTAGCTCCATTGTTGTTCCGGCACGCCTAACACCTGAGTTAAGCCGCGCCGCGAAGCGGCGTCGGCTTGGACGACTTGTTAGCTGCCAAGCGAAACGCTGGGGAGCAGCCCGAATGCGGCCATGATTCCGGCAAGGCCGGACCCCGCAAGAACCATGATCCCGACGGAAAGGCCGACGGCGAGACCCAGCGAGTGAACGGTGGTGAATGCGCGCCCGAACGCCTTTTTGTAGCCCGACAGGACCCAAACGAGCGAGGCAGCCCAGCCGAGTAAGAACAGAAGCCAAGCGCTCCCTCGCGACAGCGACAGCATTAGCACGGTGGGGGCATAGAACAGCCAGGCAAACGCCGCAGCCCAAAGCCTGAGCCGCGGCTGCCGGGAACGCTTCGCGAGCGCCGGCTGGGCAAGTTTGGCGTCGAGTAGCGCTGAGTTATCCATGGCAGCTAACACCTGAGTTAAGCCGCGCCGCGAAGCGGCGTCGGCTTGGACGAATTGTTAGGCCCCATCCGAGCTCGGCTCCGCGCAGACGATTGGCTCGCCACGAACATACTCCTGGTGCTCGGATGTGAAACCTAGAAGCTTCTTCTCGCACATGTAGGACTCGTACTTTGGGCGGCCGGGCCTCGGCGTGCTTGTTGCCTCTTTCGCACATTCACGCATTGTTGCGAAGCGAGCCTTGCCGGCTTTCCCGGGCGCCACCGTGTAGCCCTCTGCATAGCAGCCGGTCAGAGCAAGTGCCATTGTTGCAACGAGCGCAGTGATCTTCACCATGGGGCCTAACACCTGAGTTAAGCCGCGCCGCGAAGCGGCGTCGGCTTGGACGAATTGTTAGGTTGCGAGCGGCGGGCACACAGTTCCAGTACGGCAGCGCCGAAAAGCAGGAAGAGGCCGGTTGCCACGCCGTATACATAGTCTTCCCGCCAAGAGGCTCGAATCTGGTCGTAAGTGCGGAGGTTGCCCGTGGCAGTGGCGATCTCTAAGACATCAAAGAACGGTGGAGATGACAGGCCTTGGTGCGGCTCTGGATCCACCGCGAATGAGACTGGCTGTTCTGTTGGGTTGGTGAGCGCTGAGGATACCGACTCTATGGCACCGTTTCTCCGGGCGTAAAAGAAGGTTCGGTCGTCCTGGTCGAGCCTAAAGTTGACTCCGTACCTGTCTGGCTCGACGGATGACACACGCCCTTGAAGCTCGATCAGCCCCGCGCGCTGCGGGTGTTTAGCCGGGGCAGCGAGGCAGAAGTAGAGAACGCCAATGCCCATGAGTGCACTGGCGACCGCCCAAGCGCGGATGTGAGCAGGTTTGCGTGGCGACGTGATCACAAGAGCAACCTAACACCTGAGTTAAGCCGCGCCACGAAGTGGCGTCGGCTTGGACGAATTGTTAGGCCCCGGCCGTAACGGCCGACGGCCCACGTGACCCCGCCAGGCGCTGGCCAAGTAGGGCGCCGAGTACTGCGGCCAGCATGGAGATCGCCAGCACGCCCAGGTTACGAACAATGATCTGCGTGTACGGCGATTGTCCGTTGGCAATGGCATGCAGCAGGTGGACGATCAGTACCCAGACGCAAAGCTGCACGACGAGCGCGACAGGCAAGAAGCCGTTACGGGCGACAAAGCCACCTGCACCAGCACCCACCAGCCCAGCCAAGGCGGGCTGGAGCCACGACTGAACTGAGGCGGGCAGTGGCAGCACTGCGCCCAGCAGGGACGCCACCACCAGCATCACGACCGCTCCCGCCAGCTTCCTTTTCATTTGCGACGCTCCTGGTTCCGGGGCCTAACACCTGAGTTAAGCCGCGCCGCGAAGCGGCGTCGGCTTGGACGAATTGTTAGGCCTCATTTGTAGACCTATCGAGATCTTTGCCGCAACTCGGGCACGCACGAGGATTGCCGGGCAGTAGACGTGGGTAGGCCACATTGACGACGTTACGGCCGAAGATGAAATGGCAAAGCGGGCAATCGATCAGCCAATTGGTGTAAAGGCCGGCACCCATGAAGGTAACCATGAGCGGCAGGCCGAGCCAAGGCGGCAGCGGCGAAAGAACCGAGTAGGCAACGGCAAATGCCACTGCAGCTACTGCCATGACTGCTAAGGCGCCGTTGAGCTTCTTACGAATGGCGTGACGCGGCGACATGAGGCCTAACACCTGAGTTAAGCCGCGCCGCGAAGCGGCGTCGGCTTGGACGAATTGTTAGGGCGCATGCCGCACCCGGGCCGACTCTACAGAGAACGTGAGGTGGTGGTGGTGGGGTAGCTGCGAAGGCAGAAATTGTCCCCTCAGAATCACTGTGGTGCCAACGAACCGGGACAGATCCAGGCCAGCTGATGCTGCGAGAATCTGGAACTGCTGGACACTGCCAAATGCCACATTTCCCATCCGTTTATCGCCGGCAGCGATGCATATGGGGTGTGCCGTAGTGAAAGACCACGAGTACTCGGGTTCTTGGATGGCAGCTCCGGTTGACCAGTCCGCAAGGGTGAACGGTATAGCGCTGATCCGGCCCGTGATTTCGATAGACGGCGGGTCGTAGTGGAGGCAGTTGGCCGCCGCCTCCGAACTGCAGAGTGTCAAGAATAGACATGCCGCCAGCTTCGATAGCTCGTTCATGCGCCCTAACACCTGAGTTAAGCCGCGCCGCGAAGCGGCGTCGGCTTGGACGAATTGTTAGCTCTCCGCACTTTGATCAACATGCCATTCGTGCACTCGTGTAGTAGAGACGCCCCTGGCGCGACCGTACGCCAGCGTGGCTCTACAACGTACGGGCGGCACTCGTCAGAGCACGACACACTAATTGACTGAGGGGTTGGCTGAGTGGCCTGAATGCTCAGCGACAGTGGCTTGGACGTGTCGGCGCCGCATGTTGCATTTGGAATGTCCAAGCGGTGGAATTCTTCGGAGGCAGTCCAGGTCGCATTTGCGAGGGGCTTGCCGTCTGG
Source organism: Lysobacter xanthus (assembly GCF_047159895.1). Taxonomy (NCBI): domain Bacteria; kingdom Pseudomonadati; phylum Pseudomonadota; class Gammaproteobacteria; order Lysobacterales; family Lysobacteraceae; genus Lysobacter; species Lysobacter xanthus. Next base: position 174 of record NZ_BAAGAB020000113.1, on the reverse strand, counting down.
GGACAGGATCTCGACTCGCAGTAGGTCTCGCTTGCCTGCTGCAGCAACCGAGAAAACAGAAAGAAAGGTGAGGCCAAGCAAACGTTTCATAGGAGAGCTAACACCTGAGTTAAGCCGCGCCGCGAAGCGGCGTCGGCTTGGACGAATTGTTAGGGGGCGTACTCAGCACCCTAC
>NZ_BAAGAB020000112.1:0-4253 GCF_047159895.1 Lysobacter xanthus | reverse complement strand
CGTGCTGCGCATCGGCGCGACCGAGCTGCAGGTGCAGACCTGGCGCCGGCAGGGCGTCCGCCGGTCGAGGTCCAGCGCCTGCCGCGCGGCGCGCTCGGCGCGCGGCGTCTGCCCGGCTTCCAGTGCGCAGGCCGCGGCATTGGCGAGCGCACCGGCCGGCGTCGCATAACCCGGCGCCGCGGCCGCGCGCTCGAACCAGTCCAGCGACGTCGCCGCCTGGCCGTTGCTGCAGAGCCAGGTGCCGTAATTGTTGAGCAGCTCGCCACGCGCCGAGTCGAGTTCGGCGGCGCGCCGATGGTGCGGACCCGCTTCGGCGGCGCGGCCGAGCGCATCGAGACTGAGCGCGGCGAGGCTGTTCGCCGTGGCGGAACCGGGATCGGCTTTGATGGCACGCAGCGCGGCGTCGAGCGCGCCCTTGGCGTCGCCCGACAGCAGGCGCGACTGCGCCACCTGCGTCATGGTGAACGCGTTGCCGCGTGCGGAGGCCTTCGGATCGATTCGTACCTCGTGCGCGACCTGTTCGTAGCGGCCGCGGCCGGTGCTCGGCTTGACGAACGTGAGGCGATTGCAGGCCGACAGCAGGAGGACCGAGGCGAGCAGCACGAGCAGCGTCGTGCGCGCCATCGCCTCAGGCCGCCGCATCGCCACGATCCTGTCGTTCGAGGCTGCGACGGAAATCGGCATTGCGACGCGTGCGGTCCATCACCTGCCCCTTGAGCTGCCCGCAGGCGGCGTCGATATCGTCGCCGCGCGTGCGGCGCACCGGCGCGATCATGCCCGCGTCGTTGAGCAGCTTCTGGAACGCGCGGATGGCCTGGTCCGTCGGACGCTCGAAGCGCGTGCCGGGGAACGGGTTGAACGGAATGAGGTTGATCTTCGCGGCGCCCTTCATCTGCACGGCGCGGTCGAAGGCCTTGAGCAGGCGCACCAGTTCGCGCGCATGCGCGGGCTGGTCGTTGACGCCCTTCATCAGCGTGTATTCGAACGTGACCGAGGTGCCCGGCTTGCGCAGCGCGTAGCGCACGCAGGACTCCATGAGCTGCTCGATCGGGTACTTCTTGTTCAGCGGGACGAGCTCGCTTCGCAGCGCGTCGTTGGGCGCGTGCAGCGACACCGCGAGCGAGACGTCGCTCATCTCGCCGAGCTTGTCGATCTGCGGAACCATGCCGGCGGTCGACAGCGTCACGCGCTTGTTGGCGAGGCCGTAGCCCAGGTCGTCGCGCATGATGCTCATCGCGCGCACGACGTTGTCGAAGTTCGCCAGCGGCTCGCCCATGCCCATCATCACGACGTTGGTGAGCTTGCGCTGCTGGTGCGGCACGTTGCCGAGGTGCCGCGCCGCGACCCAGACCTGGCCGATGATCTCGGCGGTCGACAGGTTGCGGTTGAAGCCCTGCGTGGCGGTCGAGCAGAACTGGCAGTTGAGCGCGCAGCCCACCTGCGAGGACACGCACAGCGTGCCGCGGCCCTTGTCCGGGATGTAGACCGTCTCGATGGCGTTCTTCGGGTCCATGCCGAGCAGCCACTTGTGCGTGCCGTCCTCGGAGGCCTTGTCGAACACGACAGTCGGCGCGTGGATGTGCGCATGCTGCTCGAGCTTGGCGCGCAGCGCCTTGCCGAGGTCGGTCATCTGGTCGAACTCGGTGACGTAGCGGTGGTGGATCCACTTCATCACCTGGTGCGCGCGGTAGCGCTTCTCGTCGAGCACCTGCTCGAAGAAGTCCTCCAGCTGCACGCGTTCGAGGTCGAAGAGGTTCGTCCTCTTCGCCTCGACCTTCGTGGCGGGCACGTCCACGCGCGCGGCCGCGTCCGACGCCACGGCCGGTGCCGTGCCGATCAGCGTGGCGTCGATGTCGCGGGACGTGCTCATCACTTCTCTCTTAGCGCGCGTAGACGTCGGTCTGCGGGAAGAAGTACGCGATTTCGATCGCGGCGTTCTCCTGGCTGTCCGAACCGTGCACGGCGTTGGCGTCGATGGAGTCGGCGAAGTCGGCGCGAATCGTGCCGGCGGCGGCGTCCTTCGGATTGGTCGCGCCCATCAGCTCACGGTTCTTGGCGACGGCGTTATCGCCTTCCAGGACCTGGATCATGACCGGACCCGAGACCATGAATTCGACGAGTGCGTTGAAGAACGGGCGCTCGCGGTGGACGGCGTAGAAGCCCTCGGCCTCCTGGCGCGACAGCTGCTTCATCTTCGCGGCGACCACCTTCAGGCCGGCCCCCTCGAAGCGGCTGTAGATCTGGCCGATCACGTTCTTGGCGACCGCGTCGGGCTTGATGATGGAAATGGTGCGCTCGAGCGCCATGTGAATCTCTCCGGGTTGGCGGGCGCGATGCGTCTCAGCGCCCAAGATAACAAGAAAAACCCGCGTAGCTACGCGGGTTTAGCCGAACTGGCAGGGCCGGATTCTACGCGTTCAGCGGGGGTCGATGAAAGCAGCGGGCGCCGACGGCCGCTGACTCTGACCGCGACCATTGACCCCCGTATGGACGGGCGACTACTATCAAACAAGCGTTTGATTAGGCCTTCCGATGTCGACCCCCGCCCCCTTCTCCACCAAGGACCGCATCCTCGGCGCCGCCGAGGAGCTGTTCGCGCAGTACGGCTTCAGCGGGACCTCGCTCCGGCAGGTGACCAGCCGCGCGGACGTGAACATCGCCGCCGTGAATTACCACTTCGGCAGCAAGGAGAACCTCGTCAACGAGGTCTTCCGGCGCCGGATGGACGAGATGAGCGAACGCCGGCTGGACGCGCTGCGCGAGGCGACCGAGCAGGCGCCCGGCGAGCTCGAGCCGATCCTCGCCGCATTCGTCGAGCCGGCCCTGGCGATGGCGCAGGACCGCCACGGCGGCGCCTCGTTCGTTCGCGTGATCGCCCGCGCCTACGCCGAGAAGAACGACGCGCTGCGGAAGTTCCTGTCCGACCACTACGGCCACGTGCTGCGCGAGTTCGCGAAGGCCATCGCCGCCGCGGTGCCGGGCCTGAGCAAGGAGACGCTGTACTGGCGGCTCGACTTCCTGTCGGGCGCGCTGACCTATGCGATGTCGGACTTCGGCCTCATCAAGCGGCCGACCGGCGCGTCCGACCACAGCCACAGGGCCCGCGCAGCGCGCGAGCTCATCCGTTTCGCCGCCGCGGGCATCCAGTGCCCGTCGGCCGACCCCGCCTGACCCAACCCGGGACCTCACCGACATGTCGAAGAAACTGCTCGTCCGCCGCGCTGCCGTACTGGGCGCCGGTGTCATGGGAGCGCAGATCGCCGCGCACCTGACCAACGCCGGCGTCGATACCGTGCTGTTCGACCTTCCCGCGAAGGACGGCGACCCCAATGGCGTGGTGACGAAGGCGATCGCGAACCTTGCGAAGCTCTCCCCCGCTCCGCTGGCCGACAAGGCCCTGGCGGAGCGCATCACGCCCGCGAACTACGAGACCGGGCTGGAACTGCTCCGCGGCTGCGACCTCGTCATCGAGGCCATCGCGGAACGGATGGACTGGAAGCAGGACCTGTACCGGAAGATCGCGCCGTTCGTGCCGGCGCACGCGGTGCTCGCCAGCAACACGTCGGGCCTGGGGATCAATGCGCTCGCCGACGTGCTGCCCGAGGAAATGCGCCACCGCTTCCTCGGCGTGCACTTCTTCAATCCGCCGCGCTACATGCACCTCGCCGAACTGATCCCGGCCAAGACGACCGACGCGGACGTGCTCGAGGGCCTGGAAACCTTCCTCACGACGACCCTCGGCAAGGGCGTCGTGATCGCGAAGGACACGCCGAACTTCATCGGCAACCGCATCGGCGTGTTCTCCATGCTGGCCGCGATGCACCACACCGAGCGGCTCGGCCTCGGCTTCGACACGGTCGACTCGCTGACGGGCCCGGCGATCGGTCGTCCCAAGTCGGCGACGTACCGCACGGCCGACGTCGTCGGACTCGATACCATGGCGCACGTCATCAAGACGATGGCGGACACGCTGCCGGACGACCCGTGGCATGCGTACTTCAAGGCCCCGGCGTGGCTGACCGGCCTCGTCGAGAAGGGCGCGTTGGGCCAGAAGACCGGCGCGGGCTTCTACACCAAGCGCGGCAAGGACATCCTGGTGCTCGACGTGGCGGCGCGCGATTACCGGCCCATGGCAGGCGAACTCGATGCCGACGTCGCGGCGATGCTCAAGGAGCGGGACCCGGCGAAGAAGATGGTTCGTCGGCTCGCTGGTGCTCGGGCCGCTCGCCACGCTGCTGATCGTCGTGCTGCCT
>NZ_BAAGAB020000111.1:0-4316 GCF_047159895.1 Lysobacter xanthus | reverse complement strand
CCGCCCCCAGCACCTCGCGCAGGAACGGCACGGTCAGCCGCCTCTGCGCCGCGAGCGCGGCGCGGTCCAGGCGATCGAACAATTGCGTGAGGCTGCCGAGGTCGCGACCGACGCGGCGCATCAGCCAGTCGAGCGCGGCCTCGTCGACCGCCAGCCCGCGTCGCTGCGCACGCTGGCGCAGCACCTCGCGTCGCGCGTCGTCGTCCGGCGGCGACACCGAAACGCCGATGCACTGCCCCAGCCGCGAACGCAGGTCGGGCAGCACGAGCGCGAGCGATTCCGGCCGCGCGGCCGCGGCATAGGCCACCCGGGTGCCGAGCGCGCGCGCTCGGTTGTGGAAATCGAACAGGGCGATCTCGTCGTCGCGCTCGCCGGCGATGGCGTCGAGGTCGTCGAGCGCCACGACGTCCATTCCTTCGAGCGACTGCAGCGCGTCGCGCACGCGACCTGCCGCCGTCGACAGCGGCAGGTAGGCCGGGCGCAGCCCGGCGACGAGCGCCCGGGCGCAGGCGCCCAGCAGGAGATGCGTCTTGCCGGCGCCTTCGGGGCCGTCGACGAAGATCCAGTCGCCCGCGGTGCCGGTGGCCAGCGCGTCGAGCATGGCGATCGCGCCATCGGGCGCGGCGACGAACGTCTCGAGCCTCTGGTCGGGCGGATACCGCAGCGCGAGCGGCAACTGCGGCACGTCACGGACGCCCGCCATCACCCCGGCCCGTGTTCCGCGCCGCCCTCGACCACGATCAGCGGTGCGTCGCCGCCGTACAGGCGGCTGGCGCGGTAGCGTTCCTGCGCGTAGCGCAGCAGCACGTTCGCGACGGCCGCGATCGGCAGCGCGAGCAGCATGCCGAGGAAACCGAACAGCTGGCCGCCCGCGAGCACCGCGAAGATCACCGCCATCGGATGCAGCCCGATCCGGTCGCCGACCAGCTTCGGCGTGAGCCAGTAGCTCTCCACGACCTGGCCGATCGAGAACACCACGAGCACGCCGACGACGTGCTGCCAGTCGCCGAACTGCACGAGCGCGGCGATGCCGCCCAGCACGAGCAGGCTGGCCGGGCCCACGTAGGGAACGAAGGTCAGCAGGCCGGCGACCAGCCCGATCAGGATACCGAGGTCGAGCCCGACGATCTGCAGGCCGACGGCGTAACCGATGCCGAGGATCAGCATCACCATGAACTGCCCGCGCAGGAAGCCGGCGAGCACCACATCCGATTCGCGCGCGAGACGCGTGACGATCGGCAGGTGCCGCGGCGGAATGAGCGCCGCGATGCGCTCCACCAACGCGTCCCAGTCCCGCAGGAAGAAGAACGCCAGGACGGGCACCAGCACCGCGTTCACGGCGAGCCCCAGCAGCATCGAACCCGAGCGCGTCACGTAGCCGAGCACCGACTTCGCGATGCCGCCCGCGCTCTCCCAGTGTTCCCGCAGCATCGTCACCGCATACCCGACGTCGAAGTAGCGATCGACGTCCAACCGCGTCCGCGCTTCGACCCAGGGCAACAGGGTTTCGCCGATCCAGGCGCTGTAGCGCGGCACGGACTCGATGAGCGTGACGATCTGCCGCTGCAGCATCGGTAGCAGCAGAACGAGCAGCAGCACGAAGGCCAGCGTCATCGTGCTGAAGACCAGCGCCACCGCGGTGCCGCGCGAACGGCCGCGCGCGACGAGGCGGTCCACGATCGGATCGCCGAGCCAGCCGAGCAGCGCCGCCACCACGAACGGGGTGAGGATCGGCGCGAGCAGGCTGAGCAGCCACAGCGCGCCGAGCACCACCGCGGCCCATTGCACGCGACGCAGGAACGTCGCGATCTGGTCGAGCGGCGCGGCGTCGCTCATCAGCGCAGCCGGAAGGTGGCGCTGTCGTCGTCGCCGGCCTGCTCGAGCACGCCGTCCTTCGCCGCGACCTTCGCGAAGCCCGCGACGCCGCTGACCAGTTCCAGCTCGTAGACGAGCCCGTCGGGCGTGGCGCGCAGCGGCGTGGCGCGCCGCACGACCGCGGTGCGTTCGAGATACGCGGCGAGGCGCAGGAAGTCGTCGGTGCTCCCGACGCCGGTGAACGTCACCGCGTAGCGGCCGGGCGGCGCGATCGTCTTCGCCGGCTTGGCGTACTTGCGGATCAGCGCATCGGCTGCGATGTCGGCGCCGCCGGACATCGCGCGGCGCGCGTCACGGTCGTACGTCGCGGTCTTCGCCAGCTGCTTGCCGTTGTCCAGGAACGTCCACTCGGCCTGCCAGCCGCCCGAGACCGTGCGGTACAGCTTGCCGATCAGCTGCATCGGCGGGGAATACTTCGACGAGGCGCGCGCGATCGCGGCCGTGTCGCCTCGCCAGATCGCACCGACCAGCGCCTGTTCCGCGGCATTGCCCGTCGGCAGGCCGAGCGAATAGCCCCGCTGCTTGGCGCGGTCGAGCACCGGACGCGCGGCATTGCCCTTGTCGACGCCGACCAGACGCGGACCGCTGCCGTCGTCGATCGCGAGCCAGAGAACGGGCTTCGGACGCGGCGTCGGCCAGGACTGCAGGCCGAGCGTCGCGATCATCTCGTCGACCTTCTTGTCGTCGTAGTCGACGACGAGCGTCGTGTTGTAGCTGGGCGCGCCGGACGGGCCGATGCCCTGGTCCTGGCGGAAGTCGTAATGGTCGACGTACTCGCGGGCGCGGCGCAGCTCGTCGCCCACGCCCGGCCGCTGGTTGACGCCGCGGTCGCCGGTCACGCGCTGCAGCACCTGCAGCAGGCCGCGCGCGAAGCCGGTGTTGCGCTGGGCGTCGGTCTGGTTGTTGACCACCACCTCGGCGGAGTACGGGCCGCTCGCACGGGCACGGGAGCCCTCCACGCGCTGGGCCTGGACGGCCGAGGCGAAGGCGAGGAGAAGGAGGAACGCGGAGAAGGTACGGAACGCGCGCGACATCGCCGGCCCGGGGGAGTGGACAGGCGGAGCATGGTGCCCCAGCGCCGCCGGGCCGTCCACGCCGGCCGGGCCGCGGCCGCCGCGCTGGTAGAATCGCCGGCTCTTCACACGACCGCCCGAGACCGCCGTGTCCCAGTCGAACGACCCCGCCCGCGCCCCGCTCACCTACCGCGAGGCCGGCGTCGACATCGACGCGGGCAACGAGCTCGTCGAGCGGATCAAGCCGCTGGTGAAGCGCTCCTTCCGCCCTGAGGTGATGGGCGGCCTGGGCGGGTTCGGCGCGCTCTTCGACCTGTCCGGCAAGTACCGCGAACCCGTGCTGGTGTCCGGCACCGACGGCGTGGGCACCAAGCTCAAGCTCGCGCAGCAGCTCGGCCGGCACGACACCATCGGCATCGACCTGGTCGCGATGTGCGTCAACGACGTGCTGGTCCAGGGCGCCGAGCCGCTGTTCTTCCTCGACTATTTCGCCACGGGCAAGCTCGACGTGGACACCACGGTCGCGGTCGTCGGCGGCATCGCGAAGGGTTGCGAGCTGTCGGGCTGCGCGCTGATCGGCGGCGAGACGGCGGAGATGCCGGACATGTACGGCCCGGGCGAGTACGACCTGGCCGGCTTCTGCGTGGCGGCGGTCGAGAAGTCGAAGCTGCTCGACGGCGCGAAGGTGCGCGAGGGCGACGTGCTGATCGGCATCGCCTCCAGCGGCCCGCATTCCAACGGCTACTCGCTCGTGCGCCGCATCTACGACCGCGCCGGCCGGCCGGCCGAACTGGACCTCGGCGGCGTCAAGCTCGTCGACGCCCTGATGGCGCCGACCGCGCTGTATGTGAAGCCCGTCCTCGAACTGCTGGCCGCGCACGAACTGCACGCCATGGCGCACATCACCGGCGGTGGGCTCACCGAGAACATCATCCGCGTCATCCCGGAGGGCCTGGGCCTCGACATCGACGCGAGTGCGATCGTGCTGCCGCCCGTCTTCGACTGGCTGCAGCGCGAAGGCGCGGTCGCCGACGCCGAGATGTGGCGCACGTTCAACTGCGGCGTCGGCTTCGTGCTGGTGGTGGCGCCCGACGACGTGACGGCGGTGGCCACCGACCTCGACCGCCTGGGCCTCGCCCATCGCGCGATCGGCCAGGTGGTGCGCGCGGGTGGCGAACGCGTCCGCATCGGCTGAGGCGATGGCGGCCCTCCACGCCACGGACGAGGAACTGCGGCAGGTCGACCTGCTGGGCGTCTTCCATTACGTCGTGGCGGCCGTCACCGCGCTGTTCTCCCTGTTCCCGCTGATCCACGTCGCGATCGGCGTCGCCGCGATCACCGGGGGCATGGATCCGACGGTCGCGATCCTCAACAACCTCGAATACGACCACGCGGACATCTTCCCGGACATCGAGTCGATCCAGCGGC
>NZ_BAAGAB020000110.1:0-4424 GCF_047159895.1 Lysobacter xanthus | reverse complement strand
AGCGGGCGCGTCGCGGCCGAGCCGGCGGAGAGCTTGTTGCCCTTGTGGAACCAGCCGCAGCCGGTCGTGGAGAGGGCGATCGTCGCGGCCAGGAGCGAGGCGCGGACGGTGACGGACGTAAAGGACATGGAAGCTCCGGGTTCAGGCCGCGGCGGCGCCGAGGCAGGCGGTTTCGAGTTGCTGGACGAGGCCAGCCATCCGGGTCGCGGATTCGGCGTACGGCGCCGACAGGTCGGTCAGCGGCAGGCGCAGCCCCTGCCCGATCCCGAGCCTGGCGAGGATCGCCTTGACCGGAATCGGATTGGGCTCGACGCCCAGGAAGTCGTAGAGCTCCGCCATCGAGGCGTCGACGTCCTGCGCCTGCGGATCGCGGGCGCGCGCCAGGTCGGAAAGGCGGCGGAACATGGCCGGCACTACGTTGGAGGCCACGGAAATCACCCCGTCCGCGCCCAGCAGCATCGCGCGGCAGGCGGTGGGATCGTCGCCGGTCAGCACCGCGAAGTTGGGATCGCGCAGGGCGAGGAGCGCGGTCATGCGCTCCGGCTCGTTGCGGGCTTCCTTGATGCCGACGATGCGCGGATGGCCCGCGAGCTCGGAGACCGTCTCCGGCAGCAGGTCGCACCCCGTGCGGCCCGGCACGTTGTAGAGCACGACGGGCAATGCCGCGTCGTTCGCGACCGCGCGATAGTGCGCGACGAGCCCCGCCTGCGTCGGCCGCACGTACGGGGGCGTGACCACGAGCGCGGCATCCGCGCCCAGCGCCGCGGCACGGCGCGTGAGTTCGATCGTCTTGAGCGTGTTCGACAGGCCGGTGCCCGCGAGGACCGGAATGCGGCCGCCGACGGACTCCACGGCGATGCGCAGCAGAAGGTCGTACTCGGGGTCGAGAAGTGCCGCGGCTTCGCCGGTGGAACCAGCGACCACGATGGCCTGCGTGCCGCCCTCGAGCTGCATCCGCAGCAGGCGCCGCCAGGCGTCGAGGTCGAGTTCGCCGGACGCGTCGAAGGGCGTCGCCAGCGCGGTGATACTGCCGCTCAGTCGCAAGGAAGGCCTCCGCGGGCGCGGTACGGTCGGTGGGACGCGAATTATGCGCGTCCGGATGTTACTTGCGGCGAAAAACCGGCGGCAAGTATCCTGTCGGGCCCGCCGAAGCGGGTTTTCCCGCCGGCAGTTCCGCCGGATCCTCCCTCCCCTGCGCAGGCGCCGCCTTGAACGACACCGCTGCCCGGCCGTCGCCGAACGAAAACCACCTGATCATCAATGCGTACACGACGCACCCCGCGTCGCCGTTGCTGATGGTCACCCGGCGCATCGCCGACAGTGGCTGCAACATGGTGGACGCGCGCCTGTCGACCGTGGGCCGCGACGTCTCGGTCACGGCGCTCGCGGTGGGCTCGTGGGATTCCGTCGCGAAGCTCGAGGCCATGCTGACGCGCCTGGAGCGCGAGGAAGGGCTCAAGCTCGTCTGGTACCGCACCGGCCCCAAGCCCGTGCAGTCGAGCCTGCTGCCGTACGTGGTCGAGGTCGTCGCCGCGGACAAGCCCGGCATCCTGTTCCAGCTGGCCGACTTCTTCGACCGCCAGGGCATCACGATCGAGACCCTGCACTGCTCGCGCTACCGCGCGATGCAGACGGGCGCGGACATGTTCTCGGCGCAGCTCACCATCGGCGTGCCGTCGAGCATGCACATCGCCGCCCTTCGCGACGATTTCCTCGAATTCTGCGATCACCTGAACCTCGACGCGATCATGGATCCGATGAAGTTCTGATCGCGCCGGCGCGGTGCGCGCATCCTGCCGCCGTCCCCGCACGTAGTGCCGAGCGACCGCCCACGAGGACGACCCGCATGACCGCCAACACGATCGCGCCCGGCGACCGGGTTCCCGACCTGACCTTCGCGCTCTCGACCGGGGCTTCCGCCTCGTTCGCGGACTACCGCGGACGCTGGCTGGTGCTCTACTTCTATCCGAAGGACAGCACGCCCGGCTGCACGACCGAAGGCCTCGACTTCAACGCACGCTTCGCGGCGTTCGCCGAAGCCGGGGCGACGATCCTGGGCGTCTCGCGCGATTCGGTGAAATCGCACCAGAACTTCTGCGCGAAGCAGGGCTTCGCCTTCGACCTGGTCAGCGACGGCGACGAGGCCGCCTGCCGCGCGTTCGACGTGATCCGCGAAAAGTCGATGTACGGGCGCAAGGTGCTGGGCATCGAGCGCAGCACCTTCCTGATCGACCCCGAGGGCCGCGTGGCGCACGCCTGGCGCCCGGTGAAGGTCGCCGGGCACGCCGACGCCGTGCTCGCGCGGCTGCGCGAGCTGCAGGCCGCCTGAGCGCCTTCACCCACCGGCGACCGGGCGGTATGGTGCCCTTGTCGGCGCGCGACAGGCGCGCATCACGGAGCAGCAGATGACGTCAGGCAAGCGGATCTACGTGCTGGACACCAACGTCCTGATGCACGACCCGACCGCGTTGTTCCGGTTCGAGGAGCACGACGTCTACCTGCCGATGCAGGTGATCGAGGAGCTCGACCGCGGCAAGAAGGGCACGTCGGAGGCCAGCCGCAACGCGCGCCAGGCCAGCCGCTACCTCAACGAGTTGATCCAGTCGCGCGGCCACGAGGCGCTGACGGCCGGCGTGCCGCTGCTGCAGCCCGAAGGCCTGAACCTGCGCGGCCCGGAAAGCGTGGGCCGGCTGCGCTTCCAGACGGAAGCGAACGCGATCACGCCGAAGTTCGGCGCGGTCGTTCCCGACAACGCGATCCTCGGCGCGGTCGAAGCCCTCCAGGCGCGCGAGGGCGCCGTCGAGGTCGTGCTCGTCTCGAAGGACATCAACCTGCGGATCAAGGCCGCCATCGCCGGCCTCACGTCCGAGGACTACGAGAACGATCGGGCGCTCACCGACCTCGACCTGCTCTACACGGGCGTGACCGGCCTGCCCGAGGACTTCTGGTCCCGGCACAGCAAGGGCCTGCGCTCCTGGACGGAGCGCGGCCGGACGTTCTACGAGATCGCGCGACAGGACGGCGACGACTGGTACGCCAACCAGTTCCTGCACCTGCCGGGCGAGGAAGAGGCCGAACTGCGCGTCGTCGAGGTCGACGAGTCGAAGGTGCGCCTGCAGATCGTCGACGACTTCCGCCAGAAGCAACACGCGGTGTGGGGCATCACGGCGCGCAACCGCGAGCAGAATTTCGCGCTCAACGCACTGATGAATCCTGAAGTCGACTTCGTCTCGCTGCTTGGCACCGCCGGCACCGGCAAGACCCTGCTGGCGCTGGCGGCCGGCCTCGCGCAGACCATGGACCAGCAGATCTACCGCGAGATCATCATGACCCGCGCGACGGTGAGCGTCGGCGAGGACATCGGCTTCCTGCCGGGCACGGAGGAAGAGAAGATGACGCCGTGGATGGGCGCGCTCACCGACAACCTGGAGGTGCTCACCAGCAACCAGGAAGGCGGCAGCTGGGGACGCGCGGCCACGAACGACCTGCTCGCCTCGCGCATCAAGATCCGCTCGATGAACTTCATGCGCGGCCGCACGTTCCTGTCGCGTTACCTGATCCTCGACGAGGCGCAGAACCTCACGCCGAAGCAGATGAAGACGCTGATCACCCGGGCCGGCCCGGGCACCAAGATCGTCTGCCTCGGCAACCTCGAGCAGATCGACACGCCCTACCTCACCGAAACGACATCGGGCCTCACCTACGTGGTCGACCGGTTCAAGGCGTGGCCGCACAGCGCGCACATCACCCTGCGTCGCGGCGAGCGTTCGCGCCTGGCGGATTTCGCTTCCGACGTCCTGTGACGATCTCGGTACTCACCATCGCGGGCTCCGACTCCGGCGGCGGCGCGGGCATCCAGGCGGACCTCAAGACGTTCGCCGCGCACCGCGTGCACGGCCTCAGCGCGATCGCCGCCCTCACCGCGCAGAACACGCGCGGGGTGAGTGGCGTCGCGGTGACGGACCCGGCCTTCATCGCCGAGCAGATCGACGCCTGCTTCGCCGACTTCGACATCCGGGCGGTGAAGCTCGGCATGCTCGCCGACGCCGTCGTGATCAACGCGGTGTCGGATGCGCTCGAGCGCCAGCATCCGGTGCCGGTCGTGCTGGATCCGGTCATGGTGGCGACTTCGGGCGCGGCACTGCTCGATCCGGACGCCGTCGGCGCCCTGCTCGACCGCCTGCTGCCGATGGCGACGATCGTCACGCCGAACATCCCTGAAGCCGAGGTTCTGCTGGCGCGGCACATCGTCGACGCCGACGACGCACTCGAGGCGGCCCGGGCGCTGCTCGCCCGCGGCTGCAGGGGCGCGCTGGTCAAGGGCGGCCACCTGCGCGGCGGGCGTGCGGTGATCGACACGCTCGCGTTGCAGGGCGGGCGCGTGGAGCGATTCGAACATCCACGACTCGATCTCGAAGCGCACG
>NZ_BAAGAB020000109.1:0-4508 GCF_047159895.1 Lysobacter xanthus | reverse complement strand
TGCGTCGCACTGGCCGAAGCTGCCACGCGGCGGCTCGACGAACGCCTGGCCGAGGAGGCCACCTCGCCATGATCGAGATCGACGCCCGCAAGCGGCCGCCACTGGGCATGACGCCGGCGCGCTTCCTGCGCGAGTTCTGGCAGAAGAAGCCGCTGCTGATCCGCAACGCGTTCCCCGACTTCGTCACGCCGATCGAGCCGGAGGATCTCGCCGGCCTGGCCTGCGAGGAATTCGCCTTGTCGCGCATCGTCGAGCACGACCGCGCGGCCGACCGCTGGACGCTGCGCACCGGGCCGTTCGACGAGGAGGACTTCCCCGGGATGCCGAACCACGACTGGACGTTGCTCGTGCAGGACGTCGACAAGTGGGACGGCGACGTCGCCGCGCTCATCCCGAATTTCGACTTCCTGCCGCGCTGGCGGATGGACGACGTGATGATCTCGTTCGCGGCGCCCGGTGGCTCGGTCGGTCCGCACGTCGACCAGTACGACGTCTTCCTGTTGCAGGCGAAGGGGCATCGCCGCTGGCAGATCGACGCGTCCGCCAACCCGCCGCTCGAATTCCGCGACGATGCCGAGATCAAGCTCCTGCGCGAGTTCAACGCCTCGCACGACTGGGTGCTCGGGCCGGGCGACATGCTCTACCTGCCGCCGGGCATGCCGCACAACGGCGTCGCGGAGGACGCCTGCCTGACGTTCTCGTTCGGCATGCGCGCGCCGTCTGCGTCCGAACTGCTGGGCGACTTCGTCGACACGCTGGCCGCGGGCGCCGACGAGGCGCTGCGCTATCGCGATCCGGACCTCGCTCCGGCGCGCGACCCGATGGAGATCGACGACGCCGCGATGGCGCGCGTGGTCGAAGCCCTCAACATGCTGCGGATGAACGACCAGGACCGGCTGACGGACTGGTTCGGCCGCTTCATCACCACGTACCGGAGCGCAGGCCTGGTCGCTGCGTCGGGCCGAGAGCTCGATCGCGGATCGCTCGAGGGCGCGCTGGCGGACGGGGCGACCCTCCACCGCAATCCGTTCTCGCGCATGGCGTGGCGCAAGGTCACCCGCGGCGCCGTGCTCTTCGTAGCGGGCCAGGCGTATGCGATGCCCGTCGCGGACGCACGTCGACTCGCTGCGGCCACGGAGGTCGACATCGCGCTGTACGGCGCCCTCGGCGAACCCGCCCGTGCGGCGTTCGCCGACATGGCCGCCGCAGGCCATTACCAGCCCGCCGACCACGGGGACGACGAGGAATGAGCACGCCCTACCGCGTCGATGTCGTCGACTACGCGGCGGCGCTGCCCGAGCTTCGCGCGATCCGCGACGTCGTGTTCGTGCAGGAGCAGCGTGTGCCGGTCGAACTCGAGCGCGACGCGATCGATGGCGCCTGCGTGCACGTCCTGGCGCGCGACGGCACCGGTCGGCCGATCGGCACCGGGCGGCTCGCGCCGAACGGCAAGATCGGGCGCATGGCCGTCCTCGCCGAGTGGCGCGGCCGGGGCGTCGGCCGGTCGATGCTGATGCGCCTGGTCGACGCGGGACGCGCCAGCGGACTCGCCGAGGTGACGCTGCACGCGCAGGTCGACGCCGAGCGCTTCTATGCAGCCGACGGCTTCCTGCCCCTGGGCGAGCGATTCGAGGAGGCCGGCATCCAGCACCAGGCGATGCGCCGCACGCTCGGGCACGCCGCGGCGGTGGACACCGCGGCGCAGGCGATCGCGGCCACGGTCGGCATCGTCACCAATACGCGCCGCTCGGCGATCGTCTACAGCCGCGATCTCGACCCCGGCCTGCTCGACCGCCCGGACGTGCTCACCGCCTTCCGCCGGCTCGCCACGCGAGGTGGCGAGGTGCGCCTGCTGCTCCAGGACGTCGAGACGCCGCAGCGCGCCCATGCGCCGCTGATCGCCCTGGCCCAGCGGCTGTCGTCCGCCTTCGCCATCCGGGTGATCGACGAGCCCGTCGACCGGACCTACCCGTCCGCGTTCGTCGCCAACGACACCGGCGGCTGGTACTTCCGCCCGCTCGGCCACCGCCTCGAGGGCGAGACCCAGCTCGACGGCGCCGCACGCGTGCGCCAGCTGCGGACGGTCTTCGACGCGGCCTGGGAGCGGGCACGACCGGCCACGGAACTGCGCGCGCTGGGCATCTGACCGCGCCCGCCACCCGCGGCGCGGGCCGCCGGCGCGACCCCCGAGGCCAGCCGGGAGCGGCGGCCGCCTCCGATCGTCGAAGTGCCGACCGGGCGCGGGCCCGGCGGCTCCCGCTATAATCCCGCTTCTTTCGCGCACGTTCGCGACATTCGCGCGCGGAACCCCACTTTCCCCACCGAGCGACACGCCAACGCCATCGTGGACAGCCTTCTGAAGCAGTTTGCCCAGTCGTCCCAGCTCGGCGCCAACGCCGCCTTTGTCGAAGACCTGTACGAGCAGTACCTGGTCGCGCCGGACAGCGTCGAGCCGAAGTGGAAGGCCTACTTCGACGGCGTGAAAGGCGGCTCGACCGCCGAGGTGCCGCATTCGGCCGTCATCGACTCGATCGCCGAGGCCGGCCGCCGGGCCGCGCGCGGCGTGGTCGCCACCGGCGGTACGGAAGCCGGTGACGAGCGCCAGCGCGCGGTCGGCAAGCTGATCATCGCCTATCGCTCGCGCGGCCACCTGGCCGCGAAGCTCGACCCGCTGGGGCTCGAGAAGATGCCGGAAGCCCCGGATCTCGAGCTGGCCTTCCACGGCCTGGGCGAACGCGACCTCGATGCCGAGTTCAGCACCGGCGGCGTGGGCGGCAAGGACCGCATGAAGTTGCGCGACCTCGTCGCGCTGCTGAAGTCGACCTATGCCGGCACCGTCGGCGCCGAGTTCATGCACATCGCCGAGTCCGACCAGCGCCGCTGGCTGTATGAGCGGCTCGAACAGGCCGGCGGCCGGTACGCGCGCAGCGCGGACGATCGCAAGCGCGTGCTGGAGCGGCTCGTGGCCGCCGACGGGCTCGAGCGCTACCTCGGCACCAAGTACGTGGGCCAGAAGCGATTCTCGCTTGAGGGCGGCGACGCGCTTATCCCGCTGCTGGACGACATGATCCGCCGCGCCGGCGTGCAGGGCACCAAGGAAGTCGTGATGGGCATGGCCCACCGCGGCCGCCTCAACGTGCTGGTCAACACGCTCGGCAAGCCGCCGCGCGACCTCTTCAACGAGTTCGAAGGCAAGTTCGAGCACGTGCACAACGACCTCGCCCACCAGGGCGACGTCAAGTACCACATGGGCTTTTCGGCCGACGTCGCCACGCCCGGTGGCCCGGTGCACCTCGCCCTCGCGTTCAATCCGTCGCACCTCGAGATCGTCGACCCCGTGGTCGCCGGCAGCGCGAAGTCGCGCCAGAACCGGCGCGGCGACGAAGGCCGCCGCCAGGTGCTGCCGATCCTCATGCACGGCGACGCCGCGTTCGCGGGCCAGGGCGTGGTGATGGAGCTGTTCCAGATGTCGCAGGCCCGCGGGTTCGCGGTCGGCGGCACGGTGCACATCGTCATCAACAACCAGGTCGGCTTCACGACCAGCGAGCGGCAGGACGCACGCTCGACGCTCTACTGCACCGACGTCTCCAAGATGGTCGGCGCGCCGGTGCTGCACGTGAACGGCGACGACCCGGACGCGGTGCTGTTCTGCGGCGCGCTCGCGCTCGACTTCCGCAATACGTTCGGCAAGGACGTCGTGCTCGACCTCGTGTGCTACCGCCGCCACGGCCACAACGAAGCCGACGAGCCGGCGGCGACGCAGCCGATCATGTACCAGGTCATCCGCAAGCACGCGACGCCGCGCGAGATGTACGCGAAGCAGCTCGTCGAGCAGGGCGTGATGACGGCCGAGGACGCGCAGGCGGTGGTCGACGCCTATCGCGAAAAGCTCGATGCCGGCGAGGTGACCGCGGACGTCGTCGACGTGACGCCCGACGAATTCATGCCGGACTGGTCGCGCTTCCTCACCGGCAAGCTCGGCGAGCCGGTCGACACCCGGGTCGAGCGCGGCCACATGGTGGAGCTCGCGCGCAGGATCACCACGATTCCCGAGCGCATCAAGCTGCACCCGCGCGTCGCGAAGATCTACGATGACCGCCGCAAGATGACGGCGGGCGAACTCGCCGGTGACTGGGGCTTCGCGGAGAACCTCGCCTACGCGACGCTGCTCGACCAGGGCTTCCGCCTGCGCCTCGTCGGCCAGGACGCGGGCCGGGGCACGTTCTTCCACCGGCACGCGATCCTCCACGAGCAGACCAGCGACGAGTACTACCTGCCGCTGCGCGAACTGGTGTCGAACCCGAACGACGCGATCGTCATCGACTCGCTGCTGAGCGAGGAAGCCGTCATGGCGTTCGAGTACGGCTACTCGACGGCCGATCCGATGACGCTCGACATCTGGGAAGGCCAGTTCGGCGACTTCGCCAATGGCGCGCAGGTCGTCATCGACCAGTTCCTGTCGTCGGGCGAGGCGAAGTGGGGCCGGCTCTGCGGGCTCGCGCTGTTCC
>NZ_BAAGAB020000108.1:0-4641 GCF_047159895.1 Lysobacter xanthus | reverse complement strand
CGATGGGTGCCCACGGAACCGCAGCCGGCCGCGCAAATGCCATACCTCTGGTTGTTGGTTGGCGTCGCCATCCTTATTGTTGGTGTCGTTTGGCGGCGCAGGCTTCGCGGCTCTGCGGCCTAACAATTCGTCCAAGCCGACGCCGCTTCGCGGCGCGGCTTAACTCAGGTGTTAGACCTCACTGGAGATCACGGATGACAGCAGGACCCATCTTTCGGATTCTGGTCGTGTTTAGCGTCATCGGGCTCGTGAATCCGGCTGCGGAGGCCGCAGAGAGGCCCGAGGCGTTGCAAGTACTATCGGCGAGCCCTGCCTGCGCAAAGCAGCGGCTAGGTCGGGTGGAGGTTAGTCTTGGGGATCCCGATCCCGATCCGCGTAGAGGCGGACTTGTCCCGACAGTCAGTTACCAACGGGCCTTTGAAAGACTCCGAGCGGCGGCTGTTGAGCGCGGCGGGAACGCCGTCGTACTTGATGAACACCGAGCTGAATATTTTTCCAAAGGCGCGCGGCGCTCGCGCCGCCCTACTCATGTGGTCTTGGGGGGATACGTCTTGGTGATAGACAGCATCCACGCTACTTGTTCAGTATCAGCTATTGATCCGGTCACTTTTGAACGCCAAGCCGCTACCAAGCAGCGCGAGAACGTGATGGAAGATGCGGGCACGAATTTCTAGCGTGAGGTCTAACAATTCGTCCAAGCCGACGCCACTTCGTGGCGCGGCTTAACTCAGGTGTTAGGCCTCATGAAAAACGTGCTCGCGCTCATCCTAGCTACTGGCGCTGCCACCGCATACGCCGGAACGCCCCAGCAGAACGCCTCATGTGTGGCGAACCCGCCGCTTCATTCGCTGTCGCCACACGATCGAGCGGCCGTCACTGAAGTTCTCGCCTTTCATTCGAAGCACCTGTGCTCGACCGACGCATGTGAGTTTCGGTTGCATGAACTCGCTGAGGGTAAGACCCTCATCAGCCTGCGCGCGGCGCGGTATTCCGAGGAACTGTCTGGCTGCGTCACCGTATATATGGGTCGCGCCGCCGTGGTCGTGGACAGGTCCGGGCGGGTGGCTGATATGTGGTCTTATTGCCAGATCGCTGCCGAAGAGGCCAAGCGCGACCCGGCAATCAAACGGGAAATGGGCTACCACTGGTGCGAGAGCCAGCGCTGAGGCCTAACAATTCGTCCAAGCCGACGCCGCTTCGCGGCGCGGCTTAACTCAGGTGTTAGGCCCCGTCAGATGACACTTCGCCCCTACGAGACAGTAAAGCTCGCGCGTCTGCGGCGGGTTTACATCCTGGCGGTCTGCGTCGCATTTGGTGGTTGGCTCGGCGCATTCGCCTTGGGCCAACTTGGCTATCCGAGGATCGGCGAGTGGTTCATGTATCCATTCGGCGTGGGCGGGCTCGTCGCCGCACTTGCTTGCATCATTTATGGTGTGCTGGTGTTGCCAAGGTGGTGCCGCTACGTCTGGGGTCGTTTGCGTGTATTCCGGTCCGGTGCCTAACAATTCGTCCAAGCCGACGCCGCTTCGCGGCGCGGCTTAACTCAGGTGTTAGCGCCCACCACCGACTGCAGAAGAAGTCGTAGTGGTTTCCTCGCACCGGGCTGTCCCAAGCTCCGCCAGCCGGCGCTTCGGATTACGCGCTCGGCCCCGCATCCTTATCGGTACCCGCTGACCTTGAGCGGCGCTCTGAAGCGCCCGCGCTCTATCTCGCGCGGGGTCGCGCCCGAGTACCTCGCACGTCGCCCGCCGTGGCATTCTCCGCACCGTGGAGTTGGGGTCTGCCAGTAAGTTCGTGTGGGCTCTAACAATTCGTTCAAGCCGACGCCGCTTCGCGGCGCGGCTTAACTCAGGTGTTAGGTGCCGGAATGAGAATATCGAAGCTCGAGACGGCAAAGCAGCAACTTGAAGTTGCCTGCGAGCTTTACCTGAAGCGGGCAAGTATCTTCGCTGTTCATACGCTGGCCGGGGCCGCGGAAGACATCTTGGGTGCCTTGGCAACCCGCCAAGGTCATACCAACATGTTCGAGCGCATGCGCGTTGCAGGCGAAGAAATGCTTAACCGTAAGCTGAGCAATGCTGAAGTGTCCGGCCTGATAAACGACAGCCGTAATGCCCTAAAGCACGCCAGGGATCCGGCGGAAGACACATTTTTCTATGACACTGGGCACGGGCTGGTCATGTTGTTCCGCGCGCTGGTGAACTTTCAGCTCGTAACCGGGGGTCTCACAAATGTCATGGAACGCACTCGCCAAGATCTGCATGCAACCCAACCGTTGTTCCTGCCGCCAAATCAGCGGCCGGTCACCTAACAATTCGTCCAAGCCGACGCCGCTTCGCGGCGCGGCTTAACTCAGGTGTTAGGCCGCGCGGACAATTTGCAAGCAGGCGCGCATTAGCTACTAACGGCTCTTTACGCTCCGCGCCGCTAAGCGGTCAATGCACCGCCGCGCTTCCAGTATGCTTACCGCTAATCTAGAGGGGCGTATGGATAAGAAGTTTGCTGGCGGTGGACTCGTTCTCGGCATCCTCGCCGGTGTCATATTCCACAACCTCGCGCTTGGAATAGTGTTCGCCCTGCTCCTCGGAGCCGGCGCAGGCGCGGCGAAGTCCAGGCTGGGCGGCCGCGAGACTGGTTAGGCTGCGCAACGCAACTAGTTGCACATCTATGTCTTGGCCTAAGGCCCGTCCGTCCGAAGCTATGCTTGCGTAGGCGGCGCTTAGCCTTCTAGTCGTTTCAGCGGAGAGACGGGAAGGCTGCTTGGGTGGGTCACAGGCGCGGCCTAACAATTCGTCCAAGCCGACGCCGCTTCGCGGCGCGGCTTAACTCAGGTGTTAGGCCTCATATGAGCCATTCTCACGACTTCCAGTGCTGGCCTTTCCACGTTCCGATCGAGACCGGCGTCTTCACCACTCGGCAGGTTATGGAAGGACTTGAGCCCGTGCGGGAGGTCTATCACGATCCGGACGGCGACTGGCAATTCTTGTGTGGCACTACGCTGAACTCGGAAGACCTCAAGCTCGTATGCTTGGGCTGCATGGTCGAAATGGATGCCTCGGTCGGCGAACTCGCAGAAATGCCGCCTAGCTGGTGTGCTGTCCGCCCGGCGGCGGGCTCCGAGTGGATCCAAGAACCATACGAGCCGCGCGAAGATGAGGCCTAACAATTCGTCCAAGCCGACGCCGCTTTGCGGCGCGGCTTAACTCAGGTGTTAGGCCTCGGTCGGTTTGGTCTGCGGCGTAATCGCAAACAGGCATCCGCCCTTCGCCGGTCCGTTTCGCTCAAAGCCACCGCCCGCTTCGGCTGCGTCAGCGCTTGCGCCGCCGAATGGTCCAGCTGATTCCCGCGCTCGATCTTTTGCCGCGTCCGACCGTCGACATCGCGCTCGTCAGTGTCACCTCCGGGCAGATCCAGCGTCGGTGGTCGGCGGCGCTCAGGTCTTCGGGCGCATCGGCAAAAGCCGGCCGTCCAGCGACCAGGCTCCAGACTGCGCCTCTCGCTCCGTTCGCTTGTCCGCACCGGGTTGCTCGTCGCCTCCGGCCAGTTCAAGCTTGGCCTAACAATTCGTCCAAGCCGACGCCGCTTCGCGGCGCGGCTTAACTCAGGTGTTAGGCATCACGTTTGTGTTTATTGCAGTGCCGTCGCGCTGCGCCGCCCGCGATGCGCGCGGCTCCGCCTGAAGCCTTTCGCATCTCCAGGCACCGTCGTTCCCGCGTCGCTGCCCGCTGTCGCGCGCAGCTCTCCGCGTTTCCGCCGCCTTCGGACGCTGATCGCTGCGCCCGTCTGCCTCGCGGCTGGGTCGCACCCGGAACAGGCCGCGGCATCTCGCGGCGCCCAGCTGCCCTGGCTCCGCTGTCGCCTCCGGCCGCATCCCGCGGCGCCCAAGGTTCAGGCGGCTGAGCCGCTCCGCGCAGGCAACCGCGGCAGCCCAGAGTCGCCCCGGTTCGCCTCGCTTCTAGATCGTGCTCCGCAGCGCTATCGTTGCGCCTAACAATTCGTCCAAGCCGACGCCGCTTCGCGGCGCGGCTTAACTCAGGTGTTAGCGCCCAGATGAAAACCGTCGCAGTTGTTCTGGTCGCCCTCGCACTCGCCAGCTGCAGCCGCAAGGGTGAGCAGTCGATTGAGCCTAGACAGGTGGTCGTACCCGATTACGCAATCGATGCTTTCGGCGGCAGGCTTCTTGGAACAAACCAAGGAGAGTGGGTCGGCCGCCTATATTTCCAAGATCCCGCGGGTTCCCTGCATGTCCTGCTAAAGGAGAACGTGCATGGCATCGCGCGGAATTCGGCGGGAACGTTTGTCTTCACCGGGTTAGCGCACCTAGGAATCAATGAGGGCTACGTTTACCGCGTCGTGCCAAGCTCCGGGGACATTCCGGCGGTGGCGCTCGTAGGTCGCTTACCGGGCGAACCGTCGCAGGTCACACCCCAGCCTGCCGGTGCCACGTCGTTTCTCGTCTTTTCGGGTCGCCAAGCCGCTAGCGGCCGGTGGGTTTACGATTGCTATGAGCTCAATGGGTCGGTCGTCAGCCCGAGCACTCGCTGCCAGCCCCCTAAGCCGGGCGCTAACAATTCGTCCAAGCCGACGCCGCTTCGCGGCGCGGCTTAACTCAGGTGTTAGGCCTTTAATCGCGCACTGGAG
>NZ_BAAGAB020000107.1:0-4950 GCF_047159895.1 Lysobacter xanthus | reverse complement strand
GCTCTTCGCGCAATTGCGGCGCAACAATCCCGCGCCGTTCGCCGGCCTCTTCGCAGGCGAGGGCTGGTCGGTCGTCAGCGCGTCGCCCGAGCGACTCGTGTCGACCTGCGGCGACCGCGTGGAGACGCGGCCCATCGCCGGCACGCGGCCGCGCCTGCCGGGCGACGACGATGTCTCGCGCGTGCGCGAACTGGTCGGCCATCCGAAGGAACGCGCCGAGCACGTGATGCTGATCGACCTCGAGCGAAACGACCTCGGCCGCGTCTGCCGGCCCGGCACGGTCGAGGTCGACGAACTGATGACCGTCGAGAGTTACGCGCACGTGCACCACATCGTGAGCAACGTGCGCGGACGCCTGCGCAAGGGCGTCACGCCCGGCGAGGTCATCCGCGCGGTGTTCCCGGGCGGCACCATCACCGGCTGCCCGAAGGTGCGCTGCATGCAGATCATCGCCGAGCTCGAAGGCGTCGGCCGCGGCGCCTATACCGGAGCGATGGGCTGGCTCGCGCCGAACGGCGACATGGACCTCAACATCCTCATCCGCAGCGCCGAGGTCGAAGGGGACACCGTGCGCTTCCGCACCGGCGCCGGCATCGTCGCGGACTCCGATCCGGCGCGCGAGCTCGACGAGACGCGCGCCAAGGCGCGCGGCATGCTCCGTGCGCTCGGCGTGGACGGCTGACATGGACGTGCGCGTGTTCTCGGGCGACCGGCGGGTCCACGCGGTGTCTCCGCTGGATCGTGGCATGGCCTACGGCGACGGCCTGTTCGAGACGATGCGCGCCTGGCGCGGCGACGTGCCGTGGTGGGACCGCCACTGGGCCCGGCTTTCGGCGGGCGCCGGGGCGCTCGCGATCGCGCTGCCCGGCCCGACGCACGTGCGTGCCGAGTTGAGGGACCTGCTGGACGGGCGCGACGGCGTGGCGAAGTTGCTCGTCACCCGCGGCGTCGGCACCCGCGGCTACGCGCCCTCGACGGGGCCCGTGACGTGGATCCTTTCGTGCCACGAGGCACCGATCGCCGTGTCGCCGCTGCGCCTGCGCTGGTGCGAGACGAGACTCGCCCAGCAGCCGCGCCTGGCCGGCCACAAGCATACGAACCGGCTGGAGCAGGTGCTCGCACGCGCGGAGTGGGGCCCGGCCGAGACGGCCGACGAGGGCCTGATGCTCGACGCCGAAGGTGCCGTCGTCTGCGCGATCGCCGGAAACGTCTTCGCGCGCATCGGCGGGCAGTGGCACACGCCGACGATCGACCGGTGCGGCGTGCGGGGCGTGTGCCGCGGCTGGGCCATCCCCGCGCTCGGTGCGCTGGAAACGCGACTCTCCGTCGGCGACGTCGAATCGGCCGAGGCGCTGTTCGTCTGCAATGCGGTGCGCGGTATCCTCGAAGTCGGGCAGCTGGGCGATCGCGTACGGTCGCCGCATCCCGAGGTCGCGGCGCTGCGGGAGCGCCTCGCCGCCGACCATCCCGCCTTCGCCCTGTCCCCGGAGACGCCGTGAGCCGCCCGCGCAAGCGCCGAACTGGTTGTTTCACCCTGCTGCTGCTCGTCGCGATCGCCGCGGCGCTCGCCGGTGCGTGGTACCTCTACGCGGGCTTCGCCGACGCGCCCCTGCGCGGCGTGAAGCCGGGCACGAGCATCGTCGTGCGGCAGGGCGATTCGCTGCCCGTCGTCGTGCGCAAGCTGCGCGAGGCGGGGGTGCAGGGCACGTCGCTCGAATGGTCGGCGCTCGCCAAGCAGCTCGGCGCGGCCGGGCGCATCCAGGTCGGCGAGTACGAACTCGAGCCCGGCATGACGCCACGCACGCTGCTGGTCGACATGCGCGACGGCCGGGTCGTGCAGCACAAGGTGACGATCGTCGAAGGCTGGAACATCCGCGACGTGCGCGCCGCGCTCGCGAAGGCCGAGCCGCTCGTGCACGACGCGGGCAAGCTCGACGACGCGGCGCTGATGGCCAGGCTCGGCCACGCGGGCCAACATCCGGAAGGCCGGTTCCTGCCGGAAACGTACGTATTCACCCGCGGCGACAGCGAACTCGACGTGCTGCGTCGTGCGTACGCGGGCATGGAAAAGGCGCTCGACGCCGCCTGGCGCGCGCGTCGTCCCGACACCGTGCTGAAGACGCCGGACGAAATGCTCGTGCTCGCCTCGATCGTCGAGAAGGAAACGGGCATCGCGGAGGAGCGCCCGGCGATCGCGGGGCTGTTCGAGCGCCGACTGAAGCTCGGCATGCTGCTGCAGACCGACCCGACCGTCATCTACGGCATGGGCCGCGCGTACGCCGGCAACATCCGCAAGGTCGACCTGCAGACGGACACGCCGTACAACACCTACACGCGCGCCGGCCTGCCGCCGACGCCGATCGCGATGCCCGGCGTCGCGGCGTTGCAGGCGGTCGCCAATCCCGCGCCAGGCGACGCCCTGTACTTCGTCGCCGTGGGCGACGGCAGCGGGCGCCACCTGTTCGCCAAGTCGCTGGCCGAGCACCAGCAGAACGTGCGCAAGTACCTCGCCAACTACCGCGCGGCACAGGCGGCCGGTCGATGACGCAGGCGGGCGGCCTGCATCGCGCGTCGAGGCTGGTGACGCTGGAAGGCGGGGAGGGCGCGGGCAAGTCCACGGTGCTCGCCGCGCTGCGCGCCGAGCTGGACGGCGCGGGCGAGGTGGTCTGCACGCGCGAGCCCGGCGGCACCCCGCTCGCCGAGCGCATCCGCGAATTGCTGCTCGACCCGTCGCACGAGCCGCCCTCCGCGCAGACCGAGCTGCTTATGATGTTCGCCTCGCGCGCGCAGCTCGTCGCGCAGGTGATCGGCCCGGCCCTCGAACGCGGCGACTGGGTCCTGAGCGATCGATTCACCGATGCAAGCCATGCCTACCAGGGTGGCGGCCGCGGCGGCGACGCGCGCCTGATCGACCTGCTCGAGCGCGAGTTCGTCGGTCTCGAGCCGGGCCTGACGTTGCTGCTCGACGTGCCCGTCGACGTGGGCCTCGCGCGGATGCGCGGGCGCGGCGACGCCGACCGCATCGAGTCCGAGCGCGTCGACTTCTTCGAGCGCGTGCGCGCGGCTTACCTCGCGCGTGCGGCGGCGCAGCCGCATCGCTTCGTCGTGCTCGACGCGACGCGGCCCGCCGACGCGGTGGCGGACGCCGCGCGCGCGGCGCTTCGTCGCTACATGGATGCGCTCGCATGACGCTCGCGCCGTGGGAGCGCCGCATCTACGACGGCCTCGTGTCCGCGCTCGACGCCGGCCGCCTCGGGCATGCGCAGCTACTGCACGGGCCTGCGCAACTCGGCAAGCGCCGCGTCGCCGAGCGCTTCGCGCAGCGCGTGCTCTGCGAATCGCCTGCCGGCGGCGAGCCCTGCGAGTCGTGCCGCAGCTGTCGCCAGTTCGCCGCGCGCTACCAGCGCGACCCCGTCGAGACGCGCCCGGACGGCAGCCTCGCGCATCCCGACGGCCATCCCGGGCATCCCGACGCGCTGTGGGTCGGCTACGTGCTCAACGAGAAATCGAACCCGAAGAAGATGCGCAGCGAGATCGTCATCGACCAGATGCGCGAGCTCACCCAGAAGCTGCTCGTCTCGCCGCAGTACGGGCGTGCGCGCGTCGCGCTGGTGGAGCCGGCCGACGCGGTCGGCGTGGCCGGCGCGAATGCGTTGCTCAAGACACTCGAGGAGCCGGTCGAAGGCCGCTACCTGCTGCTCGTGACATCGCGGCCGGGGCGCCTGCCGGCGACCATCCGCAGCCGCTGCCAGCAGGTCGAGCTCCGCGTGCCGCCGCTGGACGAAGGCCGCGCCTGGCTGCTGGCGCGAGGGCACGCGGCGCGCGACGTCGACGAAGCGCTCGTCGCCTCGCGCGGTCATCCCGGCCTTGCGGACGACTGGCTGCGCAACGGCGGGCTGGACCTGCGCCGGCGGGTCGCCACCGACCTCGCGAAGGTCGCCCGAGGGGAAGTCGCGGCCGGCGAAGTCGCCGAGCAGTGGGCGAAGGACGAGCCGGACCTGCGCCTGCGCCATGCCGCCGACCTCGCCGTCGAACGCGCCCGCGGCTTGACCGACCCGCGGGGCGCGCGCAGTCTGGCGGCCTGGTTCGACCTCGCGAACCGTAGTCGCGACCTGCTGCGGACCACCGTCCGCGCCGACCTCGTGATGATCGAACTGCTGACGGCCTGGCGCGCGACCGCGCGTGCGGGCCAGGAGATCCGCGACCGATGAGTGCTACCCCCGGCGGCGCGCGGCAGGGCATCCTGTCGCTGGTCCTGAAGGACAAGTCCCAGCTCTACCAGGCCTACATGCCGTTCCTGAAGGGCGGCGGCATCTTCATCCCGACGCCCAAGCGCTATTCGCTCGGCGACGAGGTCTTCGTGCTGGTGACCCTGCCGGAATCGGGCGAACGCCTGCCGGTGGCGGGCAAGGTCGTCTGGCTGACGCCGGTCGGCGCGCAGGGCGGCCACCCGGCCGGCATCGGCGTGCAGTTCCCGGAGACCGCGGAAGGCGACGCGGTGAAGGGCAAGATCGAGACGTTGCTGGCCGGCCTGCTCACCGGCGACCGCTCGACCCACACGATGTGACCGCCGCGCCCGCCACGGCGCTGCAACGGCCTGCGGGCGCGGTTTCATCCCGTGCCGCCGGCGTGCTCCTGGTGGCGCTGTGCCTGGGGACGGCCTGCTCGCGCGACCCCGCTGCGCCGCCCGTGGCGCCGGCCGCCGCGCCGACGCCCGGTCCCCGCCTGCCGCGTGCACCGCGCGCCGACGTCGCGCCGCGCCCGGCGGCCGACGCACCCGCGCGCCTCGAATCGCTCGCCGCCGCGGACGACACCTTCCAAAGACTCGTGGCCCGCTACGGTCGCGACGCCGTCGTGCGCGCCACGCTGCCGGGCGCCGAGGGTGCGGAGGTCGACGGCTGGGTGCTGTTTCCGAACGACGCCACGCGACGCGTCGAGGTGTACCCGGAC
>NZ_BAAGAB020000106.1:0-5022 GCF_047159895.1 Lysobacter xanthus | reverse complement strand
GGGTCTCGCGATGCGTCTCGACGACCTTCTGCTTGCGCGGGATCAGGCCGAGCAGCCCGAGCAGGCCCAGCCAGCCCCAGTCGAAGCCACGGCGCTCGTGCTCGACCGGCTGCGTGTCGGCGGTGGCGACCGTGGTGTCGGTGGTGTCGGTCGTCGGCGCAACCGAGGTATCGGTCGGCGGCGTGTCGGTGGCGGCGGTGGCGGTGGCGGCCATGTCGCCGGTCGCCGTGTCGGTCGTGGCCGTCGTGTCGGCGCCGATGGCGGCGGTGTTCGCGTCCGCGGTGCCGGTGGTGGGCGTCGAGCCGTTGATCGTGCCGGTGGTGGCATCGGTGCCGCCGGTGCCGGTGGTGGTCGGGCTCGGGGCCGACGGATCGGTCGCCGGGATCGTCTGCGCGGAGACCGCACCGGCCAGCGCCAGGGCGATGGTGGCGGTGGCGACGAGGGAAGCCTTCTTCGAATTCTGCATGGGAGGGTCCTTGGGAGGGGCGACACAGGTCGCGGGCGAACCCTATCGGCCCGCGCGTGCAAACCGGGTGTCGTGTGCGCGATGCAGGGGCAAGCGGCCGCGAGGCCTCAAGGCTGCGCGAACACCAGCTGCTCGACGGGATACCCCATCGCACGTGCGCGTTCGACGAGGCGATCGCGCACGCCGCGATCGAGCACGCGATCGCGCGACAGCAGCCACAGGTAATCGCGATCCGGCGAGCCGACGATCGCCCAGCGGTAGTCGTCGTCGAGCCCGACGATCCAGTAGTCGCCCCAGACTATCGGGAGGAATCCGAGCCAGCGCGGCGCGAAGCGCACCTGCAGGCGCGACGTGCTGCCGTCGACGCGGCGTGCCACGCCCGTCGCGACCTTCATGCCGCCCTGCGCGGTGGTGCAGCGGTTGACGACGTCGATGCGGCCGTCGTCGCGAAGCGTGTAGGTGGCCGACGTATCGCGCGCGCAGTCGCGCTGGAAGAACATCGGCAGCCGCGCCTGCTCGTACCAGGTTCCCGCATAGCGCTGCAGGTCGACGTGCGCGACGGCACGATTGGGCTCGACGGCCCGCGCCACGGGCGCGGCGAGCATCGACAGCACGAGCAGCAGGGCGAGGCGGTTCATGGCGGACCTGCGCGAAGCGACGGGGCGTCCATCTTCGCCGCCCGCGCCCGGCAGCGCGGTGAACGAAGCACGGTCGACGGCGCACGCCCCGCGATCCGGTAGCCTGCGCGCCTGCCCTCCGCGCCGGATTCCGATGTCCCGCCGCCTCGCCCTGCTCCTCCTCGTGCTCGCGCTGTGTGCGCCCGGCATCGTGTCCGCCCGCGACCGCGCACTGGAGGCGCTCGCCGACCTCGTCGCGGCGCAGGAGCACTTCGACGGCGTGATGCTCGTCGGCGACGGTCGTCGCGTGCGACTGCTGCGTGCCTACGGCCCGGAGGACGCCGAGCGCGGCGTGCCGGCGAGCGCTGCCACGCGGTACCAGACCGGTTCGTTCTCGAAGTGGCTCGCCTCGGTGGTGGTGCTGCGGCTCGTCGACCAGGGCCGCCTCGCGCTCGACGTGCCGGTGTCGACCTACCTGCCGGACTACGCGCCCGCCAACGGCGCGAAGGTGACGCTCCATCACCTGATGTCGCATACCAGCGGCATCCCGAACGACCTCGCCGCGGCGCTCAAGGCGGGCAACGGCGACCTGGCCATCTTCGCCGGGCAGAGCAACGCCGTCGCCCTGTCGCGCTATGCCAGCGGTCCCCTCGCGTTCGAACCCGGCACCCGCTTCGACTACGCGCATTCGAACTGGCTGGTCGTGCTCGCCGTGATCGAACGCGTCACTGGCCGCTCGTACCGGCAGAACGTGGACGACCTCGTGCTCCGCCCGCTGCGGCTGCGCGACAGCGGCCTGATGCCCGCGGACTTCTACACGGTCGCGCATGCCGCGCACGCCTACTCGACGCTGCGGCCCGAACCGGTACCGATGCCGGCCGCGACGCTCGCGCCCGTGCCGGAATTCCTCGGTCCGATCGGCGGCCTGTACGCCACCGCGACCGACGTGATGCGGCTGCTCGACGGCGTCTACAGCGGGCGCCTGCTCTCGCCGGCCTCGCGCGAGGCGCTGTGGCACGTCAACGTGCCCGAGCAGGACTACGCCTACGGCGGGCGCGTGCGCCTGCGGCGCATCGACGGCGCGATGCACCGCATGAGCTGGAACAGCAATTCGAACGGCGCCTACAAGTCGCTGGTGGTCCGCGCCGACGACGGCCGCACGGTGGTGCTGCTGAACAACACGCGGATGGACGGCGCGGCGCTCGGCCGCATCGGCGAGGCGCTGCTGCGGATCGAACCGGTCGCCCCCTGATCGCGTGCGACCACGGCCGGTGGATGCGCCGCGTGGAATCGATGCTCAGGCGAGCGCGTCGATCACCGCGCGGGTGAAGTCGGGGATGTCGTCGGGCTTGCGGCTGGTGATGAGGTGGCCGTCGCGCACCACCGCCTCGTCGCTCCATGTGGCACCGGCGTTCTGCAGGTCGGTGCGCACCGACGGCCACGAGGTGACGCGGCGGCCCTTCGCGGCGCCCGCTTCGACCAGCAGCCACGGCCCGTGGCAGATCGCTGCGAGCGGCTTGCCGGCGCCGTCGAAGGCGCGCACGAAGTCGACCGCCGCGGGCTGCACGCGCAGCTGGTCGGGATTGATGACGCCGCCCGGCAGCACCAGCGCGTCGTAGTCGTCGGGCTTCGCCTGCGCGAGTTCCACGTCGACCGGCACGGTGTCGCCCCAGTCCTTGCCGGACCAGCCGCGGATCTCGCCGCCCTTGGGCGAGACCACGTCGACCCGGAAGCCGGCCTGGCGGAGGCCGTCGAGCGGCCCGGTCAGTTCCGACTGCTCGAAACCGTCGGTGGCGAGGATGGCGATGCGCTTCATGGGCCGGCTCCGTGGGGGACGCCGGGACGCTAGGCGCCGACCGGTGGCGCGGTCGTGAAGCGGGGCCGCAGGCGACCAGCGGTTAAAGTGCAGCCCCGCGTCCGTCCTGCAGTGCCTGTCCCATGCCGATGATCAACAACGATGTCCTGCGCAGCGTGCGCTACATGCTCGACCTCGGCGACGTGCACGTGGCGAACCTCGTGCAGATGGCGGACCCGTCGGTGGAGCTCGACCGCGAGCAGGTGCAGGCGTTCCTGCGCAAGGAAGACGAGCCCGGCTATGCGCCGTTCGACGATCGGCTGCTGGGGCTGTTCCTCGACGGGCTCGTGCTGCACTGTCGCGGCCCGCGCGAGGACGCTACGCCGCGCCCGCCCGAGAAGCGCGTCAACAACAATGCGGTGCTGAAGAAGCTGCGCGTGGCGTTCGAACTGAAGGACGTCGACCTGCACGCGATCTTCGAGGCCGCAGGCCATCCGATCTCCAAGCCCGAGCTGTCGGCGCTGTTCCGGCAGCCGGGGCACAAGAACTTCCGCCTCTGCGGCGACCAGCTGCTGCGCTACTTCCTGCGCGGCCTGACGTTGCGCGTGCGCGGCGGCTGAACGCAGGCCGCGCGCGCCGTCGCGTCATCGCGTCGGGGGCGGGTGGCGACGACGCCGGAGCAGTACGGATCGTGCGCAGGGCGCAAGCGGCGCGCCGCCGCGGACCGATGCGGGGCCCCGCATCGCGCGGCCCTGCGCGCGACACCGGCCGCCACCCCAGCTGAACGACTCACGGTTCCTGCACCCGGGCACGCCCAATGTCGCCCGACTTCCCCGTTGCAGGTGTCGCCATGTCCCGTCCGGTCCTCCGTTCCACGCTGATCGCCCTCGCGACGACGTCCCTGTTCGCGGCCGGTTGCCAGCGACCGGCCACCGACGCGTCGGCACCGACCTCCGCCCCGACCGCGGCGACGCCCGCGGCTCCGGCGACGCCCGCAACGGCCGCAGCGCAGCCGCCGGCAGCCGATGCGCAGATGCAGGCCGTGCTCGACCAGCTCGGCAAGCTCGGCGGCAAGCCGATCGAATCGCTCGACGCCGCCGAGGCACGTCGGCAGCCGACGCCGGCCGACGCGGTGAAGGCGCTGCTGACTGCGCAGGGCAAGCCGACCGCGCCGGAGGCCGTCGGCAAGGTCGAGAACCGCACGTTCCCGGGCCCCGGCGGCGCGGTTCCGATCCGCATCTACTGGCCGAACGGCGCCAAGCCGGGGACTGCACTGCCAGTGGTGCTGTACATCCACGGCGGCGGCTGGGTCATCGCCGACCTCGACACCTACGACGCGAGCCCGCGCGCGGTCGCCAACGCCGCGAACGCGGTCGTCGTCTCCACGCACTACCGCCAGGGCCCGGAAGCGATGTTCCCCGCCGCGCACGAGGACACCCTCGCCGCGTACAAGTGGGTGCTCGCCAATGCGAAATCGTTCGGCGGCGACGCGTCGAAGGTGGCGCTCGTGGGCGAGAGCGCCGGCGGCAACATGGCGGCCAACATCGCCATTGCCGCGCGCGATCAGAAGCTGCAGGCGCCGGTCGCGCAGGTGCTCGTGTATCCCGTCGCCGGCGACGACATGAACACCGCGTCCTACGTCGAGAACGCGAACGCCAAGCCGCTCAACAAGCCGATGATGGAATGGTTCGCGAAGAACTACCTCGGGGACATGGCGAAGGCCTCCGATCCGCGCATTGCGCTCGTGAAGCAGCCGAACCTCGGCGGCCTCGCGCCGGCCACGTTCGTGCTGGCGCAGATCGACCCGCTACGCAGCGAAGGCGAGATGCTCGCGCAGAAGATGCAGGCGGCCGGCACAGCGGTGGACGTGCTCAAGTTCGACGGCGTGACGCACGAGTTCTTCGGCATGGGCGCGGTGGTCGACAAGGCGAAGCAGGCCCAGCAGCAGGTGGGCGAGCGCCTGAAGTCGGCCTTCGGCTCCGCTGCGTCGACGACGGCGCCCGCGGCACCGACGGCGGCGTCCACCCCCGCGACCGCGACGCCGGCCGCGCCGCGCTGACCCCGCGCGCCGCGGATCCTTGCGGATTCGCGGCGCCGGTCAGGCGCGCGGTGCGCGTGCCCGGTCGAGCACGCGGCCCAGGTCG